>NZ_JAWOTF010000007.1:0-254311 GCF_033338735.1 Vibrio sp. Vb1127
GCCTTTTTCATTTTCTTATTACCCTAGTTGTAATCGATGGGCTTTCTTGCCCGATGTGTTGATGACGCTAAGGTAAAGGCTGAAAATGAAAGATAGATTTCTGTTAAGTTATGATTTGATTGCACTTTTATTGCTGGAAAGAATAAGTTCCCCTTCTCATACCACTTATAAAAAGAAAGGTTTATCTTTTTTGAGGTTTTTTCCTCTCCGTTAAAGACTGTGTTTTTTTCAAAAAGTTCCTGAATTGCTTCTTGACCCTAAATGTAAGTAAACATTTCAATTTGGCAGGGAAGTTTGGCCTAAAAATAGCGAATCATCAGCTATTTGTGAGCTAACTCTCTCTAAAGCATTTCTTATTGTAAGGTTTTTATTTCTCGATTTCTTGAAGACTAAGTAAACGATTGCTTTTTAGGTTTTGTCTGAGATCTTTTCACTCGGTTGTCAGGAACTAATCAAATAAAGTGTCGGCAGTTGTTACACAAAGGTAAAACTAATCTGGTGGAAACGATGCCTCGGATAGCCTTTGTATTCCTCTCTTTGTTCATCATTTCGTTTTTACGAAAGTGAACCAAAGCCGGGTCTAAAACTGACTAACCAACTAATAAGTAATGGATTTAGAAATGAATAAAAAATTATTAGCAGCGGCAATCGCGGCAGCAACCTTCGGTACTCAAGCAGTTGCAGTGGAACTATATAATAACGATGGCACAACATTTTCGATGGGCGGCCACGTTTCTGTTAATTTAAATGGATCAGAGCAAGGTGACACGGATGTGGGTACTAACTCTCCTCGTATCAATATCTCTGCGACACAGGATTTGGGTAATGGCTTCACCGCAGACGCACGTGGTGAATGGGCGCTAAACTACTTAGACGGTGGTGAAGAGTCGTTTAAAACTCGTCTAGGTTACTTAGGTATAACGCATGAGGTTTATGGTCGTGCAGTAGGTGGTACGCAATGGTCACCTTACTACGATGTCGCAGGTATTGCAGATATGCCAATCGCGTTTGCCAACGACTTCATCTATGACGATCATGGAAACCTTGGCACTGGCCGTGCGGATAAAATGCTTTCTTACCGTAATGCCATCGAGCTGGGTGAAGCGGGTGTGATCAACTTTGGTCTTGGTTGGCAGGGTGCAAACGATGATTACACGCGCAACGATGCTGGAGTTATAACTGGCGGTGCTAAATACGATGACCGTGTGCAAGCTGCGCTTTCCTACTCAATCATGGGCGCTAAAATCGGTTACTCTTACAATGGCGGCGATTTCCAGCACCCTGCATATGCAGGTAAGCACACGGCGGAATCACACGTTGTATCAGCATCTTACGGTGCGTACGGCCAAGGCCTATTCCTTGCTGCGGTTTATGGTTCAAACGAAAACATGAACTTCAGTGCAAAAGGCGACCGTTTAGAAGAAAGTGATGCGTACGAAGCGATCATCGCATACGCTCTAGCAAACAGCCTAAACTTGAGTGTTAACTATGAGATGGTGGAAGGTAAAGAGTTTAAGAGCTCTAAAACAGAAACTGCTCGTGAAGAAATGGCACTACAAGCAGAATACAACTTCACGCCTAAATTTGTTGGTTACGCGGGTTACCAATTTGACCTAAATGACGACAATGGTCGTGAAACTGATGACAAATGGGCGTTAGGTGCTCGTTACTACCTATAATAGGGTTTAGCGAGAACTATTATTCAAGCTCATTGATCTAAAGCCAGCCTCGTGCTGGCTTTTTTGTCTATTTGTTTTACAAATACTTTGCTGTGTCAATTAGATGATACAAAACTCAAAACGGGGTGAATGTCTTATTTTTTACACTAGAGGTTGCTATTTAGTGTCGTTAAGTCAATAGGTTAGATTATGATGGGATTTTTGTTTTGCAGGGAAGAATGATGAGTGTTATTCAAGTTGAAGAAAAGAAAGTAGAAGTGGGTAAAGTGCTTTGTGTTGGACGAAATTACGTTGAACATATTCATGAGCTTAATAATGCAATGCCTGAGCAAATGGTGGTATTTAATAAACCCGCAACTTCCGTATCAACAACTCTGCGTTCATTCCATCAAGAGCCCCTTCATTATGAGGCTGAAATCTGCTTTTTGATCAAGGATGGACGTTATTCAGCGGTTGGTTTGGGATTGGATCTGACCAAGCGTGGTTTGCAATCCTCGCTTAAAAATCAGGGGTTGCCGTGGGAGCGTGCTAAGGCATTTGATGGATCTGCTGTGTTTAGTCGGTTTGTCTCTTTGGAAAACATTGATATCAATGATCTTAACCTTGAGCTCTTAATTAACTGTGTTCGTGTACAAAAAGGTCACGTTAACCAAATGCTCTATCCGCCGCTAAGTATCCTGGATGAATTAACCAGTTACACAACACTTCAAGATGGCGATGTAGTGATGACTGGTACACCAAAGGGCGTTGGTGAGGTACATGAAGGTGACATCTTCCTTGGTCGATTAAAGTGTGGCGATGTCACCTTGTTGGAGATTGAGTGGTTGGCGGATTAAAGCCAAATTCGCAGAACGAGAAATACCACCATACTGATAACCGTCGTTAAAAGAACATTTTTAGTAAAATACGCGATTAAAGCAGCCAGTACGGCAGCCAGTAAAAATGGGTTTTGCACATTGACGCTGAGCTCCCCATCGGGAATGAAAACGATAGGTGCCCAGATCGCAGTCAGTACTGCGGGGCTAGCGTAATTGAGTACTTTTTGAGTGCGCGTCCCTAATCGCAATGGTAGCTTGGGTTCTAAAAACAAGTAGCGGCTGGTGAAAACAAGTACCGTCATCAGCAAAATAGCCAACATGATCATTAGCGTTTCTCCTTTACTTGTTCCACAAAGTAACCAGTAAGCATGGCTAAAATGCTCGAAATCATCAAACTTCCCTCAATTTGATAATAGGTTAGGGCAACTGAGCTCACCAAAGCTACAATAACACTCGCGAGCACCGCTGCATTTTTAATGGTGGGTACTACTATCGCGATAAAAGTAGCGGCTACAGCAAATTCCAAACCCATTTCGTTCAGTTCAGGGATTAGACTTCCCGCAATAATGCCCGTCAATGTCGCGACATTCCAAAACAGGTAAAAACTCAGACCAGCCCCAAGTGCATACCAGCGATTAAACTGTTTATCGGAGTGGTGGCCTACAATCGCAAACAGCTCGTCAGTAAGTAAGAAGCCGAGTGATAATCGCCATTTTAGAGGGAGCGGTGCAATTTTACTGCGCATCGATACACTGTAGAGGAAATGTCGAGAGGTGATAAAAAACGTTGTCAGTAACATGGTCACTAGACCTGCTCCGGTTTTAATCATTCCCATCGCGACGAGCTGTGCAGAACCTGCGAACAAAATGGCGGATAGTGCTTGTCCTTCCAAAGGGTGAAGCCCAGTATCTATTGCGAATGAGCCTGCGAGTAAGCCCCAAGGGAGCACTGCGATACTCAGAGGCATCATCGCAAGTGTACCTTGCCAAAATAGCGTGGCTTTTGATTCTTTTTGTAACGGCAAAGTGTGGTCCATAGTTTCTTCTTATTTATTCCTAAATCAGATTACCAAGATAGCTCGGTAGTCGCATAACGCCTTGTACAATATTGCTGCTTTAGCTGTGACGGACGTATTGGCCGGGAGTGACGCCCATGGCTTTTTTAAAGTGTCGATGCAGATGGCTTTGATCATGGAAACCGCATTCTTGTGCCACGTCTGAAATTTTTTGTCCCATTTTTAATAGCTTCTTCGCCATACGTAAACGTTGCTGAATTTGATAGGCATGAGGCGGAAAGCCAAATTGCTTTTGAAACTCTCTCAGCAGATGAAAAGGGCTTAATCCAGACAGTTTCGCGAGTTCTTCTAGTGAGACGTCCGTTTGTGGAAAGTCTTCCAAAAATTCTCTGACGAGCTGCACTTGTCGCTGAGCTCTGGTTGACTCTTTCAGTGGTGCCCGATGAGTGCTGTGTTTACTGGCTAGCTTGATCAACGTGCCGTAAACCAAAGTTTCTCTCAATAAACGGTTGTCTGATTTTTCTAGTGTTTCAAATACCAGTCGTAACTGACTAGCCAGCTCAGGATCGTAAACCACAGGTTGAGGGAAATAGGGCAGAGCTACATTTGGTGAGCCAAGCTCTTGTCCTAAAGTTTGAAACTGCTGAGGTACGGGGTACATTGCTTTGTATTCCCAGCCGCCTTCCGAGGCTGAATGCCCGTTGTGTACTTCATCTGCATTAACAAGGATGATGCTGTCCTGTGGCGCGATATGATTCCCGCCCGTCCTAAAAAATTGTTGTGCCCCTTTTTCGATGACACCAATAGTGTAACCTTCGTGGCTATGGCGTGAAAAATTCTGCTTCTCATACTTTGCATCGAGAAGCTCTAAACCTCCGAGCTCTTGAGCTATCTTGAAGGTAGCGATTTCCTTATTCTTTTCTTTCATCTTTATCCGGTCTGCTCAAGAAAATCATTTTAGAAGTGTAACGGATCCATCGTGCTTATTTTTGTACAAAATTGCTATTCGATTTTGATAAACAGGCGAATTGATTGCTATTTTTCGGCTGGGCAAACTATGATTTTTATTTTTTGATTTATCTTGGCTATTTTGGGCTGGATGATGTCATTTTGTTGGTATAACATTCGCCGCCTTGTTGTAGAAAAGCGGTTCCATCATGATTGATTTATCTGTACTTCCTGTTTATCTCACCGCAGTTGTCGCCTTATTGCTCTTACCAGGGCCTGATATGTTGCTGATAGCGAGCTCAAGTATGAGTTACGGTAAGAAGGTCGGTCTTTTTGCTAGCTTAGGCAATGCGACGTCTGGTGTTATTCTTACTTTGCTTGCTGCGATGGGCGTATCTACCCTGATTGCCATGAGCCCAATAGCCCTTAAAGTCCTTCATCTATTAGGTGGCGCTTACTTGTTAAAAATGGGTTGGGACTGCTTACGAGCTGAGGCATCTTCGGCTCCGGAGCTTGATGGTCAAAACAAAATGGCATCAACTTATTATCAACGTGCTTTGATGAGTAATTTGCTTAACCCTAAAGCCTTGGTCTTTTTTGTAATGTTTTTGCCGCAGTTTGTCTCAAGCAATATCACGGCATCTTCTGGTGAGCAGATGCTAGCGCTAGGGTTATTGTTGAACGTTCTTGGCTTGTCATTCAATTTATTACTTGTTGGGTTAGCAGGCACATTGGGCAAAGGGCTGCTCGAGAACGAAAAATTCCGCACGTATCAACATAAACTAATGGGGTTAGTGTTTGTTATTCTGGCGTTGTGGATGCTGAGTAGTTTCGCCTTGTAAAGTTATCATATTCCATCAGAAAGCCAGCAATTGCTGGCTTTTTGTTTTAGGATATTGGTGTTTCCTAAGGAGAGGATATATGAAGCTTGAATTTTGTTTAAATCCAGATCAAACAGACCTTGATTTTGTTCGTGAAGGTATTCGATCTCATAACCGACTGCATTTACCTGAAGGGGAAGTGCATGCTGTAGGCTGTTTCGCAAAAGATGAGAATGGCAAGATCATGGGTGGCTTGACTGGCGAAATGTTTAAAAATACGGTGTTTGTTGAGTTTTTGTGGGTAGACGCTGAAAGTCGAACCTCTGGTCTCGGTAGTCAATTAATGTCGATGCTAGAACAAAAAGTAAAGCCTCATGGGGTTACCCATGTTTATTTGGATACCTACAGCTTTCAAGCTCTTGAGTTCTATCTCAAATTGGGTTTTGAGAAAGTGGGGCAGTACTCAGGCTATCCTGCAGAGGGCATCCACAAGTACTTTCTACAAAAGGAAATTGTAGGCTAGGGAAAGCACGGGTTAGCTTGACTTGTTCTAGTGAAAATCAAAAAAGAGGCGCGAATTTGCGCCTCTTGTTGTATCAAATATCTATGTTTCTCTTTGACTTACAAACTTTGCTGGTGCGCGTCGATAAGTTCGTTCATCTTCGCTTCTGCTGCTTGCTGTGCTTGTTCATAGCTCATATCCGCAGGGAAGAGGTTGATGACTTCGTAGTAACATTTTAGTTTTGGCTCAGTACCAGAAGGACGAACAATCACGCGTGATTGATCTTCTAGGTGATAAATCAATACGTCACTTGCTGGTAAGTCAATGGATTCTTCAGAGCCGTCGTCAAACATGCGAACCGATGTTTTAAGATCTTCGGTTACTGCAACTTTTTTACCAGCAATCTCTGTTGGTGGATTTGCTCGGAGTTTGTCGCCGATTGGTGGAGAGTTCGGGTCGAGAGCGATGCTGCGTTGCGCGTTGAAGTAGAAACCGTGCTCGCGGTACAGCTCTTCCAGTTTATCCCACAGTGTTTTGCCTTGCGCTTTAAGCTTGCCTGTTAGCTGTGAAAACGCGACGATTGCAGATAAACCATCTTTATCCCACACCTTGTTACCCACGGTATAACCGAGCGCTTCCTCATAAGCAAACAAGAATGGGTTGACTTCTGTCTCTTGTTCCATGGCAACATTAGTAAGCCATTTAAAGCCAGTTAATGTTTGATAGTATTGTGCGCCATGCGCCTTAGCGATGCTGCTCAGCATTCTTGAGGATACGATGGTGTTGCCAACCAAAGCGTTAGGTTGCTGTTCCAGCAAGTAATCGCCAAATAGTGAGCCCACCTGATCACCTGTTAGCATTTGATACTCGCCATCTGGGCGTTTAACTGCCACGGCAAAACGGTCTGCATCTGGATCGTTCGCGCAAGCGATATCGGCATCTACGGACTTACCTAATGCCATCACCATATCCATTGCACCGGCTTCTTCAGGGTTTGGGAAGTTGACGGTTGGGAAGCTTCCATCAGGTTCGCGCTGTTCCTTAACACTTGCCACTTTTTGGAAGCCTGCGTCGGCAAGTAGCGTTTCCGCCATATTCGCGCCAACGCCATGCATTGCGGTGTAAGCAATAGATATATCGGTATTGTTGTCAGGAGTAAGCAGCGCGTTTTCGTTCATTGTCTTACGGTAAGTTTGGTAGTAGTCGTCTTCCAACCAAACTAACAAACCGTGCTGTTTTGCATCATCGAGAGACATTAAAGGTAATGGCTTCGTTGTTGCGTCATCAATTTTCGCTGCGATTCCAGAGTCGTGCGGAGGAATAATCTGTGCGCCATTCTCCCAATATACTTTAAAGCCATTGTATTCTGGTGGATTGTGACTGGCAGTAACAACAACAGCGGCCGCCGCATTCAATGTACGGACACCAAACGCGACAATTGGGGTTGCTGCAACGTCATACGTTAGGTAAACCTTGATACCAAGGGCCGTCAGTACGGATGCGGTATCATGCGCGAATTGCTTTGAATCGGGACGACCGTCGTAGCCAATAACGACACCACGACTCGCGGCATCTTTGACTTGCTCAAGCAAATAGTTCCCTAAACCAGTGGCGGTCTCTTGAATCACCAAGCGGTTCATTCGGTTTGGACCTGCGCCCACTTTGCCACGTAAGCCTGCAGTACCAAAGGCAAGGCGTGAGCCAAAGCGATCAGTAAGTTCTTGTTCATTGTTCGTATCGACGAGGTGTTGTAGCTCTTCACGAGTCTTAGGGTCAGGGTCTCGTTCTAGCCATTGCGTAATTAGTGCTGTCATATCAGTCATTCCTTAGTAGGGGGAGCCTACTTTCTTGGACACTTCGTTTGGTAAGTATCTCAATGTTTTCTTTTAAATCAATGTAAATGGTTCTCAATTACATTTCAAAGAGGGCAATCGATAAACCGAATTAATTTTTCTTATCCGAACAAAATTTAATCATATTTAATTTCTTGAAGAACCTTGGAACTATAACTAGCCTTTTAACATAAATATAACAAACCGTGTCGAAATCGTAGTTTTTGTGATTTTTCGTAAAGTTGTTCGATATTTGCATCGGGACGCAAGGAAGCTCGCGTAGGCGTAGCGGCTGAGCAGAGGAGAGATCTTTTGAAAAGATTAACGACTACTCTAGCCTTATCACTGAATGTGATTTTAATCACATTTTCCTCTTTTGGTTGGTCAAAGGAAAATGACTACAACATGACAAAAGGGGTCACAGAGATAAGTGGGCAAGTGTATGAATTACATATGCTGATTTTCTATATCTGCTGTGTAATTGCTTTGATTGTTTTTGGTGTGATGTTCTATTCCATCTTCCGCCATCGCAAGTCAAAAGGAGCAGTTGCCGCACATTTCCATGAAAGTACAAAAGTGGAAATTATTTGGACGGTCATACCCATCATCATTCTTGTCGCTATGGCGATTCCCGCAACAAAAACTCTAGTAGCAATGGAAGATACAAGCCAATCGGATATCACGGTCAAGATCACAGGTTCGCAATGGAAATGGCATTACAGCTATTTTGGCGAAGATGTTGAGTTTTTTAGTTTGCTTGCCACCAGCCAAAAACAAATTGATGGAATCGAAGCTAAAGGCGCACATTACTTACTGGAAGTAGACAACCCTTTGGTGTTGCCTGTGAATCGCAAAGTGCGTTTTTTGATGACTTCTGATGATGTCATTCACTCTTGGTGGGTACCGGACTTTGCCGTCAAGAAAGACACCATTCCAGGTTTTATTAATGAAGCATGGACAAGAATTGATGAGCCAGGCGTATATCGCGGCCAATGTGCGGAGCTATGTGGTCGTGCACACGGATTTATGCCAGTGGTGGTGCATGCGATGGAAGAAGAAAAGTTCGATGAATGGCTAGCGAGTAAGAAGCAAGAACTCGCACTTCAAAAAGCGGCGGCACAAGAAGCGCTCTCTCAAGACTTATCTATGGACGAATTGATGTCGCAAGGCGAATCGATATACACGGCGCGTTGCGCTGTGTGTCATCAGGCAAATGGTGAGGGGATTCCGGGTGCATTTCCCCCGATTAAAGGCAGTCCTATTGCAACCGGAGATGTTACAGAGCACATAGATATTATTGTCAACGGTCGCCCTGGTACCGCAATGCAGGCTTTTTCTAATCAGTTAAGTGACAAAGAAATTGGCGCGGTTATCACATATCAACGAAATGCATGGGGCAACGATACTGGCGATACAGTGCAAGCATCCGATGTGAATGCCTTTAAGGCACAAGGCAGTGCTAAGGAGGAAATATGAGTAAGCCAATAGATAAGGCAGTGAAGTCTGCGCCAGCAGAAGCCAGTGCGAACAGTACCATTGCGATTGATGATGGTCACGAGCATCATGCACCCCAGGGCATCACTCGTTGGTTGTATTCTACAAGCCATAAAGACATAGGCACCCTCTACCTTTGGTTTAGCTTTGCGATGTTTCTAACAGGTGGTGCGATGGCTATGATCATTCGTGCCGAACTGTTCCAGCCAGGGCTACAGCTAGTCGATCCGCAGTTTTTTAATCAAATGACCACGGTACACGGTTTAGTAATGGTATTTGGTGCGGTGATGCCAGCATTTACGGGTCTTGCTAACTGGATGATCCCGATGATGATCGGCGCTCCAGATATGGCGCTACCGCGCATGAACAACTTGAGCTTTTGGATCTTACCTTTTGCATTTCTCATCTTGTTGAGCTCGTTGTTTTTACCTGGCGGCGGTCCTGATTTTGGTTGGACGTTTTATGCTCCGCTGTCCACGACTTATGGCCCGGATAGCACTGCGCTGTTTGTATTCTCTGTTCATATCATGGGTATCAGCTCCATTATGGGCGCGATCAACGTTATCGTGACGATCGTAAATATGCGAGCTCCGGGAATGACTTGGTTCAAGTTACCAATGTTTGTTTGGACTTGGCTAATCACCGCTTTCTTGTTGATCGCGGTTATGCCGGTACTAGCGGGTGCGGTGACCATGGTTCTTACTGACAAATATTTCGGGACTAGCTTCTTTGACGCAGCTGGTGGTGGTGACCCGGTAATGTTCCAACACATCTTTTGGTTCTTTGGTCACCCAGAAGTGTACATCATGATTTTACCGTCGTTTGGAATCATCTCCGCCATTCTGCCTGCTTTCAGTGGTAAGAAGCTGTTTGGTTATCATTCGATGGTTTACGCGACGTGCAGCATTGCATTGTTATCTTTCCTTGTGTGGGCGCACCACATGTTTACCACGGGGATGCCAGTTTTTGCTGAGCTCTTCTTCATGTATTGCACTATGCTGATTGCGGTACCAACGGGGGTTAAAGTCTTTAACTGGGTTGCCACCATGTGGCGTGGAGCTCTGACATTTGAAACGCCAATGTTGTTTGCCATTGCCTTTATTGTGCTGTTTACCATTGGTGGCTTCTCGGGACTGATGTTGGCGATTGTGCCGGCGGACTTCCAATATCATGACACTTACTTCGTAGTTGCCCATTTCCATTATGTGTTGGTATCTGGTGCGGTATTCTCGATCATGGCAGCGGCATACTACTGGCTACCTAAGTGGACGGGTAATATGTACGACCACAAGCTGAGTTTATGGCATTTCTGGTGCTCAATTATTTCCGTCAATGTCCTGTTTTTCCCAATGCACTTCCTAGGCTTAGCGGGCATGCCAAGACGCATACCGGATTACGCCATTCAGTTTGCTGATGTTAATCAAATAGTATCAATTGGTGGGTTTGCATTTGGGTTGTCACAACTGATCTTCTTATGGTTGGTGATCAAGTGTATTCGTGGCGGGGAAAAGGCTTCTGCAAAACCGTGGGAACGTGCGGAGGGCTTAGAGTGGACAGTGCCAAGCCCTGCGCCACATCATACGTTTACTACACCGCCTGAGATTGACTAGCAAAGAGTGGGGTGAGTGACATGAAACCGAATCCATCAAACAAGAAGCTCACAGTGAAGTTGCTTTTGGCGACCCTGTTAATGTTTGGCTTCGGCTATGCACTGGTCCCACTTTATGACGTGATGTGCGACGCACTGGGAATCAATGGAAAGACAAGTGAAGTAGCCGCCATTCAACCGACAGGTATGCAACCGGACATGAGCAGAACTGTTCGCGTGGAGTTTATGGCGCATGTCAGCCCAGATATGCCTTGGGAGTTTAGACCCAAAGTGATTTCGATGGATGTTCACCCAGGTGAAGTCGTACAAACCGAATACCTTGCATTTAATGAAAGCGGGCAGAAGTTGGTGGGGCAAGCCGTTCCTTCTGTTTCTCCCGGGACTGGAGCTGCTTACTTCAATAAGATTGAGTGTTTTTGCTTTAACCAGCAGCCTCTGGATGGTAAACAGCAAGCTCAAATGCCGTTGATTTTTTATATCGAACCGGACTTGCCGGAGTCTATACACACGTTAACGCTGTCTTACACACTCTATAAACTTCCCCCTCCTACAGGCTCTTAGCCACTCAGGGAGAGAGATACAGACCAAGGTTGGTCAGTAAGGAGAGAAATTATGAGTAACAAGCCAGGAACATATTATGTTCCCGCTCAAAGTAGCTGGCCGATCATCGGTGCATTTGCTCTGTTTTTGGTTGCTGTTGGCGCAGGCATGACCGTCCAGGGGACACAAAGTGACGGTGCAGTGGGAACCATTGGTGGCATTGTGCTAGCGGTGGGCTTCTTGTTCTTGCTTTACATGTTGGCTGGTTGGTTTAGTAATGTGATTACTGAATCACTGAGTGGAAAATACAGCTCGCAAATTACTCGTTCTTTTCGCCAAGGAATGAGCTGGTTTATCTTTTCTGAAGTGATGTTTTTTGGTGCCTTTTTTGGTGCCTTGTTCTACGCCAGAATGATTTCTGTGCCTTGGTTAGGTGGGGCAGATAATAACTTCATGACTAACGAAGTCCTGTGGCCAACCTTCGAAGCGATGTGGCCACTCACACTGACGCCGGGAGGAGAAACAACACAAGCTATGCCGTGGCAGGGCATACCCCTTACCAACACTATCTTGCTGCTATTGTCGTCTATTACGCTACATATGGCGCATATAAGCCTTGAACAAGACAAAAGAACGGCACTGATTGTTTGGTTAGAGATAACCATCGTACTTGCTGGCTTCTTCCTATATTACCAAGCGGTTGAGTATGTTCATGCTTATCAAGACATAGGGCTCACGTTGCAGTCCGGTATTTACGGTAACACGTTCTTCATGTTGACGGGATTCCACGGTTTACACGTTTGTCTTGGGACTATCTTCTTAATCGTGCTGCTGTTCAGAATCGCTAAAGATCACTTTTCGCCAAAGAACCATTTTGCCTTTCAAGCGGGCAGCTGGTATTGGCATTTCGTGGATGTGGTTTGGTTATGTCTGTTTGTGTTTGTTTACGTACTTTAGGCGCAGTGTGAACTCTTGGTTCGACTAATAAGGGCGAGGGTTTGGTGCTAGCCAACCCGAGCTGAGCGCAATAAGCAAAAGGACGACCACCAAAGCGGAGAACATGACTCGACGGCCTAAGTAATGACTCATGGGTTTGTCTCTTTTTTCAGGATTATCTGGGTCTTCACGAACCATTTCGATAAGCGCTTTTACGAGGTTGAAGATAATGAAAAGCAGCAAAAGGACAAGCGTCAGTTTGAATAGAAATACGGTGGACATGGCACCTCCGGTTTCATCATTGTTGTTATCAAGACAATTATGGCTATCGAAACGGTTTTGGGTTGCAGTTGGTTTAACTGTGGTTGTGTTTTCTCTTTTGGTCAAACTGGGTTTTTGGCAGTTTGAGAGAGGGCAAGAAAAACAAGCATTGGAACAAGCCATTCTCGCGCGTGCGGATAGTGCGTACCAAGCACTAAGCGTCGTTCTTGAAGACAACGACTGGCGAGAGGAAAGTATCCTCGGGAAAAAAGTGGAAGTTAATGTTGTTCCTCAGGCGTTTCCCGTAATTTTGTTAGACAACCAAACGCATCAAGGCAGTGTGGGATATTTAGCATTTCAGATTGTATTGACGATCGATGAGCCTAGTGCCTATGCGTTATTGGAGCTTGGTTTTGTCGAGGGAAGAGCAGAACGCTCAGTGTTACCAACGGTCACCAAACTCGATAATTCGACTTTCATCACAGGACGCCTGTACCGAAAATCTACTAATCCACTGAGTTCAGAGTTAATGCCGGAAGTTGGCGATGTTATTCGCGTGCAAAACCTAAACATCGCGCAATTGAATCAGCTACTGAATATTGAACTTATGCCCGCAGTCTTGCAGCCAGACAATTTAACTCGTTGGCCCTATGACTTTCCTTGGAATCCATTGCCACTCAATAGTGCCAAACATTTTGGCTATTCGATTCAATGGTTTTCGATGGCAGGTGTTTTCTTAATACTGACTTTAATTGTTTTTGTTCGTTGGCAAAAAAAGTTGCGTCACATGGAGGTGAAGCATGACATCTAAAGTAACCAAAGGACGACTAATGTTGATTGCGCTGGTTTGTACGTTCGCGCTTCCCGCTGTCATTGCAAAAGTCATTCTCACACAAGGGTGGTATCAAAGCGGAGTGACCAATAGAGGCGAGTTAGTCGAACCATACACGACGTTAGAGCAGCTTGGTCAAGAGTCACCTCTCAAAGACCATGGTTGGCAACTCGCTTATGTATTGCCTAACGAATGCACTGAACAGTGTAAACAGCAGCTTTACCTGCTTCAGCAAAGCCATGTTGCTTTAGGTAAGTATCAAGAGAGAGTAGTGCCAGTCGTTTGGCAGACTGAGCATTCAGAACCCATGGAAGTATCGATTTTAGCGATGCAAATGAATGAATTGGTTACCGCTAAAGTGAAACCTGGGCAAATATTGATCGTTGATCCTCTTGGGCAACTGGTGATGTCTTACTCGCCGAAACCAAATGAGGACTTAGTCCTATTGAATAAAGGTATGTTGGCGGACTTACGCAAGCTCTTAAAACTGTCACGAGTCGGTTAGAGGAAGTGCATATGAAATTAATTCAGTTGGTTAGATTCAGTTTGCTGCTAACTCTCGTGGTGATCATGTTAGGGGCATATACTCGCCTTTCAGATGCAGGGTTAGGTTGCCCGGACTGGCCTGGTTGTTATGGGCACTTTTCTGTACCGCATCAAGAAGAAGACGTCATACGTGCTAACCTGAACTTCCCCGAGCGGGCAGTAGAGCATGAGAAAGCATGGCTTGAGATGATTCATCGCTATTTTGCGGGAACGTTAGGTTTAGTCATTTTTGCGATGGCAGCGATATCAGTAAGGTCTGAGCGTGTAAATTCAACCATTCCGATGTTGCTAA
This sequence comes from Vibrio sp. Vb1127, assembly GCF_033338735.1. NCBI lineage: Bacteria > Pseudomonadati > Pseudomonadota > Gammaproteobacteria > Vibrionales > Vibrionaceae > Vibrio > Vibrio sp. Vb1127. Next base: position 14,126 of record NZ_JAWOTF010000007.1, read on the forward strand.
GCGTATTGGTGATTGGGCAGGCACTTTTGGGAATGTGGACAGTTACTCTTAAATTAATGCCCGTCATCGTGATGCTTCACTTGCTCGGTGGTTTTGTTTTATTGGCGTTACAGGCGATTTTTTACTGCCAATTAAAAGCGCAAAACAATCTCTATTTCTCTCCATCTTCTAGCTCTCTGAGAGGCTTTTCATTGTTGGTTTTTCTGGTTGTTTTGGTGCAAGTGCTCCTTGGAGGATGGACTTCGTCAAATTATGCTGCGCTGATGTGTACCACACTGCCGATTTGTGAGGGAGACTGGATGAGCCATCTCTCATGGAAAGAAGCGTTTTCTTTCTGGCAAACTGGATTCGAGAATTATGAATTTGGTGTCTTGGAGTATCCGGCAAGAATGACTATACACGTCACTCATCGTATAGGCGCTATTGTTACCGCCACCGTGGTATTGGCTTATAGTATTGGGCTTATGAGGCAAGATTCTCATCATTCACAGAGAATTGGAGGGTGGTTGTTATTCACTCTGGTGTGCCAAATTATGCTGGGTGTAAGCAACGTAGTATTTCAACTTCCTATCTATGTCGCGGTGGCGCACAACCTTGGTGCCGCTGTTATGTTGAGTCTCGTTTGTGTTAGCCAGTTTTACTTGTGGCAGGGTAAAACGGCTTGGAATTACACCGCGAAAGGAGTTCGCTATGAGTAAAGAAATCGCGCTGTCGTTAAATGGGCGAAAGCGACTAAGTTCCGTTTATTTGAAGTTAACGAAACCTAAAGTGGTGGCGTTAATGTTGGTGACGGCAGTAGTAGGTATGAGCTTAGCCCCGGTTGATGATTTCCCCTGGTTGCAGGCGGTAGTTGGCCTAACGGGGATTGGTCTGATGGCAGGGTCTGCGGCAGCGTTTAATCATCTAATTGACCGCCGAATTGATGCGAGAATGGCACGTACACACAAACGACCATTGCCATCGGGTGAGACTAAACCATCATCGGTGATAGCCTTCGCTACAGTTTTAGGTGTCTTAGGGTTTGTACTTCTCTATGCGATGGTCAACCCGCTGACGGCATGGTTGACTTTGATGAGTTTGCTCGGCTATGCGATGGTATACACAATGTACCTCAAACGTGCTACGCCCCAAAATATCGTCATTGCAGGGATTGCCGGTGCGATGCCGCCTCTTCTCGGTTGGACTGCTGTAACAGGGCAATTACATGCGAATGCTTGGCTGCTCGTAATGATCATTTTTATCTGGACGCCACCACATTTTTGGGCTCTGGCTATTCATCGTGTCGAGGATTACCGCAAGGTAGATATTCCCATGCTGCCAGTGACACACGGCATTGAGTACACCAAAACTTCTATTCTGTTGTATACGGTGCTATTGACTTTGGTTTGTGTCCTACCGGTTTTAGTTGGTATGGTCGGCGTGGTGTATCTTTTTGCCTCGCTACTACTCAATGCTGGCTTTATGTACCATGCATGGAAGCTAAAATATGCACCAGAGCCAAATACCGCGATGGAGACGTTTAAATTCTCTATCTATCATCTTTTGGCGTTGTTCATTGCATTGCTTTCGGATCACTATATTGGTTTTTAACCTCTCTTAAAACAGAAAACGCCGCTTGGTTCGCGGCGTTTTTGGTTTTGATACTTTGGCTTTAAGACAGAGCTTTCTAGATTTATTGAATTTCTAGCAGTTCAACATCAAAGATCAAAACACTTGCTGGTGGAATTGGGCCAGAGCCACTCTTACCATAGCCAAGCGTGCTTGGTACGAAAAGGCGGATTTTCTCACCTTCTACCATGTATTGTAGACCTTCTTGCCAGCCTTTAATGACTTGGTTAAGGCCAAATGAAATCGGCTCACCACGATTAACAGAGCTATCGAATACCGTGCCATCAATCAAGGTGCCGTGGTAGTGTACTTTTACTTTACTTGTTGCCGTTGGGTGAACCTCACCTTCGCCTTTTTCAAGAACCATGTATTGAAGGCCACTTTCTGTTGTGATGACGCCTTCTTTTTTCGCATTTTCTAGTAAGAATGCTTGGCCTTTGGCAAAGTTTTCATCTGCTACTTTATGGTTTGTCCAAGTACGGTAAATGAAAAAGCCCGCCAAAATAAAAATAATAAGAGGAAACAAAAATTTAGACACGTAATCTCCTTGTCTATTTAGGTTGTTTTAGCAAAAAGTTGATGGTTTCTGCCATGGCTTCAACGCTGTCATGACCACCAGTAATCACTTGATATTTTCCGTTTACGATAAAGGCTGGAACGGAGTTAATTTGGCCTCGCGTGGTGATCGCTTCTGCCTTAGTGATGTACTCAAACAGCGCTTTTTGCTGTGCTTCATCTAAATGGTAAGGGCTGATAAGGTTGCGAGACTCAAAGGCTTTCTCAACAGCGATTTGGCGTTCCTCAGCCGTTGCATCGGCACCCATTTGCACAGCAGTAAAAAGATCCGCCATAAACGCTTTATCTGGTGTTGATTCAAGCTGCATTACGGCAGTATAGAAGATGATGGCGCTCACTTGTGCACTTTCATTGAACGTTACATGCATTTTTTCAACGCTTTGATCGGTCAATGATTCAATTTGAGGGACAAACTCTTCCATTGAGCGGCAGTGGCCACAAGTTAAAGAGAATGCTTCAGTCAGGGGAGCTAAATCATATTCTTCAAGGGATACTGGCAAAACTTTGTATTGTTTGCCTTGCTGAGGCTGACTCTTGCCGCTATCGCATGCCGACAAAGCCATTACGGCAACAACAACAGCAAAGCCTTTCGATATGGTTTTTAACATAGTAGTGCTCTAAATGAGAAATTTGCGTTAGTTTATCGGTTAACGATAGTGACTAAAACCATTAAATAACAATAAAGTGAGACCATTGGTAACAGACTTAGCCTGACGTATGGGCTGCAAGGGTAGGGTATTTTAGTGTTGCGTTTTATTTGAGAGATGATTTTGCATTGACTCCAGTGGCATGAACGCTGCATAGACAAACCAATCGGTGGACAAAAGCGCTAAAGATTCGGCGTGTTTTGTCGACACAATGAACAAGAGTTTTTCTACGTTGGTAATGGTATGAAGCATTGGTTTTTAATTGTTTGTGGCATTCTGGCCGGGTGCAGTAGCCTCGATCAAGATATGGTCCCAGGTGGGAACATTTTAGATACAGCTCCTAAATCAAACACAGAGCTGAGACACCCAGAATGGGGATACCCGAGCGCATCCAATGTGGCTTCTTCCCCTCGTTCATATCAAACGGCGAGGGCGTCAGTAAAAAAGTCGCAAAACGTGACCTCTCTGGAAATGTTCCTGAGCAGGCATAACATTCCTCACGAGACGCTCAGTGGTGGTCACCTGATGATACGTTTGAAAGAGCAAGTGCATTTTCAAACGGGTTCTGCACGGTTATCTGCTCAATCTCAAGACTGGATTCGAAACATTGGTCACTATCTGGCTGGAAGAACTGATGTTGATGTCGTGATTGATGGTCATGCGGATAGCACGGGAGCTGAAAGCTTCAATGACACGCTATCTGAAAAGCGAGCTCGTGAAGTAGAAAAACAACTATTGGCGACGAGTATTCCACGTCAACGAGTGTTTTCTAGAGGCTTCGGAGAGTATGTACCGAAGTGCAGCAATGCGACAGCGAGTGGTAAAGCTTGCAATCGGCGCGTAGAGCTAACATTGATCGTGGATGAATAACGCAGACGTTAGGCGGTAATCTTCGTTGTGTTGTTCTCGCATACCCGTTATTTGCTTAGTGGAGTTTAAGTTCGGAGTTGAGCAAGAAGACTGAATAAGGAAAGCTCGCACGGCAACATTTAGCTAGAAAAAATAGAAAAGAGGCACCGTTAGGTGCCTCTTTTACATCCGCCAATGTTCATAGGGGGAACTTAGGCAAATTCTTTTTCAACGTAAGCGACGATGTCAGATGACTCGTATAACCACTGTGTCTCGCCATCTTTTTCGATACGAAGACAAGGGACTTTAACTCGCCCACCACCTTGCTCTAGTTCAGCTCGATGAGTCGGGTTATTTTTTGCATCACGTAGCTCAATGTTCACCGATTGACGCTTCATTGCACGGCGGACCTTTACGCAAAAAGGGCAGGCTTCAAATTGGTAAAGTGCGTATTGTTTCGCTTTTTCATCAATACGTTGCTGTTCTTCTGCGGTGCGCTTAATACCACGAGGTGAGAACACCACGTTCAGCAATAAGATAACCTTGCCTAAAATCCAACGGATAAACTTCATAATGATCCCTTGATGTTCATTGGGTAATTGTCCTTTAAGAATGCAATCATGATGCTTGTTGCACTGAGCGTGAAGTCTATCAGTTGTTTGAAATGGATAAAACCATGTATTTTATATGGAAAATAGACGTTTAAACCAACCCCAAAAGCCACTTGCTGAAGCCGGACGGACCTCTTTACCTTGATAAAAACTTTGCATGAGTTCGGTTCTGAATGCATCAACGTCCATGCGTTTCATGACAAGCTCGTGCTGCAATGTATTTTGAGTCTGCTCGGCATGATCGTGCGCCAAGCTGAAATCCATATTTAAATAGCCTTGCGTGTATAACCAAAGGTGGGTGACTAAGATTAGGTCTTCAGCAGATTGGTTAGTAAACTTATCCGCGTGCTCATTACCCAAGGAGTCAGTCAGAACTTGCTGCATACGCTGGGTAGAGTGAGCATGTTGCTCGTAGTTAGCACTTGCTTCAATATGTGATTTGGTCAAAAGGCCAAGCAGGTGAAGAGTAGGTGCTGTTGTGGGTTTGTTCTCACAAACTTTTGTAAATAGTTGTGACTGTTCTTTTAACCAACGTCGCTTTGCTGCTTTATGTTCTTTAACAAAGGGGATTTCTTCAAATCCCATCTCTTGACTCAGTTCACTAAGAGACGTCATGGTTTTTTAGTTCCTTCACCGTTACTTCGATATGTTGATCATTGATATCAACAAAAATTGAGCTGCCAGTAATCATAACAGAAAGGCTAGTACCTCGGTCAAGGTGCTGACAAATCAAGTCGATAGCGTCATAGTCAAAGCTCTCTACGTTGACGGGAAGCATTGAGAACTTTCCTGACATTTTGTCCCACCAGACAGCCGCTTTGGTGTTATAAGTGTAAACTTTTACATGCTTTGCTAGGCGAGAAGCTTTCTTAATTCTGTCTGGTTCTGGTTCGCCAATTTCAATCCAGTGAGTAATGCTTTGATCATCGCCAACATGCCATAAATCAGGCTCTTCAATCGTAGAGAGTCCTTTTGTAAACTCCAGATTGCTTTGAGCATTTAAACAGTAAGCTAGAATGCGAGCCAACATTCGTTGCGGCTTTTCAGAAGGGTGGAGGGCGATAGTTAGATTTTTAGAATCGTAATAGTCATTATTCATATCGGAAATGGCGATACGAAATTTGTAAATGGTTGGTTTAAGAGCCATAGATTTATATCGTTTTGTTGGCAAAATAAGTTTTAGGCAAAAAAATAGCCAGCTTTAAAAGCTGGCTATCGTATCAAATTCTTTAAGAATTAAAGTACTTTGATTTGCTCTGCTTGAGGGCCTTTTTGACCTTGAGAGATAACAAATTCTACTTTCTGGCCTTCAACTAGAGTACGGAAGCCGTCACCAGTGATTGCAGAGAAGTGAGCAAATACGTCAGGACCGTTTTCTTGTTGAATGAAACCGAAGCCTTTAGTTTCGTTGAACCACTTAACTGTGCCAGTAGCTGTGTTAGACATGTCTATTTCCTAAATATCTAAATAATGTAATCTTTCGCCTCAACGGCGCTTATAGCGTGGAAAAATAAATTGCTATTGCGTACCACAGGACGACGGGTTACAAGTAATCCAACGAAATGTGAAAACAAAGAACTTTCTTTCTAGCCGTGTTTGAGTCTAGGTTAATTCCACGAAGAGTCAACATATATTAGTGCTTTATGGACAAATATTTGTATTTAGTCACTATTTAACCAGCATGTTTTTGATTAAATTTCAAATAAATGACGGTGATGTGAAGTTTTTTAGCATAAAATTCAACTAAATCTATAAATTTGACTTATTTATATAATTATTGTCCAATCTGGTTCGACCATTAAGGAGGATTTATGGCAAAGCGTAAAATCAGTCCTCAACCGAGTGGCTCACAACATGAGACCGACTTCGGCAGAGGTGAAATCAAAGACAACGCGCTAAAAGCGGTTGTTACCAGTCAGCTGTTCCAAACACGAGTCGTTAAAGCGAAAAAAGGTAAAGGTAGCTTCAGCCGTAAAATGAAGCATAGAGGCAAAGAGCCCTATTCAAAGTTCTCCCCAAGGTGGATTTTGAATAGGGCTTTTTTATTGGTACTAGGTGTTTGCAAAACTGATGATATTCAATTTTTTAGTACCAGATAAGTTTTCCTAATTTATCATGTACTGCTTCAACTGCTTCAACTGCTTCAACTGCTTCAACTGCTTCAACTGCTTCAACTGCTTCAGCGAACCAAGTGCTTCAGCGAACCAAGCGTTGAAAGTACCAATTAAGTACTAAAACTTACTAAGTTAGATTCATATCAATAAGCGTCACTTCCTGTCTTATGCAACTCTACTATATCTTTAGTCTAATCAAACAGCCGAGATTATGGTTTAAAAAGACTGGTGAGAAGTAGGTATGTCATCGACGAGTTATGGTACTTATGGTTGCAAATGTAAAAAAGCGTGTGCTTCTTTATTACTACTGTGGCTGTCCATTTGTCCGATGGCGCATGCACACAAGTCAGAGTCTCATTCTTTAATTGTTGCTAACTCCAAAGCGTGGAAGCCGTTCTCTTACCTTAGCCCAGATGGTGAACCTAAAGGTATTTTAATCGACTTTTGGAAAGAGTACGCGGCGAACAACCAAATCGACGTTCAGTTTCTCCTTTTGGATTGGGATGCTTCTTTACAAGCCGTAAAAGAGGGTAAGGCTGACTTTCACGGAGGACTTGTCTACTCGCCCGAAAGAGCGAAGTATATGGACTTTGGCGCAGTCATAATGCCTATCCAAACCAAATTGTACGTAAATAAAGATGTACTTTCGGTTGATATCAGGAGTGTTTTAACTGGCGAAATGACGCTGCCAATTGGCGTTGTTAAAGGAAGTTACGAGTCTGAGTTTGTTCAGACGAATTACCCGAATGCACCTATCGCAGAATACATTAACAATGATTCGATGATACAAGCCGCCGTCGATAAAAAGGTGCTGTACTTTGTTGCAGACCTGCAAGTTGCTAACTTTTATATGGCAACCACGCCGGGAGCGGGTATGTTTGTCCCGACAATTAGCTTATATAGTAAAGATCTTCGGATTGCAGCAGGAATGCACAGTGCAACTTCCATTTTAGAGGTATCAAGAGCGTTTGAAAAAGTCATCGATACGGATCGTGAGCGGATCCTCACCCGTTGGAGTGTGGTGAAAACGGTTTATCCACTTTATCTTTTCCCTATTGCTATTTTCATTATGGCGATTGCAACGCTTTATCATATTTTTGCCCTCAAACGTATGGTTGCTCTTCGGACAAGGCAATTAACGATTGCCAATCAGCAATTGCTGGAGATGACGTTGACGGATTCTCTCACAAAGCTATACAACCGTAGACACCTTATTGAGCAATTGGCGCTACTGAATCATTTGAAGCGAAACTTAACGGTGATGGTGTTTGATATTGATGATTTTAAATCAATCAATGATCGATATGGCCACCTTGCTGGAGACCGAGCAATAGTTGCCATCGCAGAAGCCGCTAAGTCGATGACTGATGACCGAATGACATTGGCGAGAATTGGAGGAGAAGAGTTCGCACTCGTTACGTCGTCTCTGTCAGAGCGAGAAGCACTCAATTTTGCCAATATGCTCTGTAAAGCAGTTTACGATCAGCCTGTTATACTGGGTGGACAAGCAATTCATTTGAGTATCAGTTTGGGCTGTGCTTACTATCCTGAGTTTACCCACATCGTGAGCTTGCAAGATGCTGACGAGTTGATGTATCAAGGTAAGTCTGAAGGAAAGAATCGTGCAGTTTTCCAAGTTATAACAGACTGTCAGCTTCAACCTGCGCTTCGTCAAGTGAATTAGATCTCGCTAATTCAACTGATACTTCAAACCATCCTCAAGCCTCAAAGTTTTAGTTAGAGTAACGTGGTAAGCGTTGACGATCACGTTGCGTTGTTTTCTTTGAGGCCAATTTGCGTACAAATACTATCACTTTCATATATATAAACCCCCGCCTGCTCACGTTTTTATCATAGAAGCAGTAATTGTTTTAAAGTGATAAGTGATTTCTTGGTAAAGATCAGAACCCCTGTCTACACTCAGTGTAAAGTAATGCATATAAAGCATGATGCATACAGTGTTGTACAAAAACAATTAAAGAAGATAATAAATAAGTTGGCTTGAGAAGGACGGGGAATGAACAACGAATGCTTTGCTAGGTTCCGAGCTGTCACGGATGAACTGTCAATGAAAGAATCGTTGTCAGTTGGGAAAGACCCTTATGCTCACTATCTCAAAGATATTGTGGGGATTGATTTGTTGTCTCGTGAAGAGGAGTTGCATTACGCCAAACTTAATCGAGCTGGTGATGAAGAAGCGCGCGAAATGTTGATTGAGTCTAATCTTCGACTTGTTGTGAAAATCGCAAAAGGCTACCTCAAACGGCCAGGCAATAACTTTACTCTGCTCGATTTAATAGAAGAAGGTAATATTGGTTTGATAAAAGCGGTCGATAAGTTCGATCCTGAGCCAGGCTACCGTTTTTCTACTTATGCGGTATGGTGGATTCGCGAGAATATAGAAGCGGCATTAATGAACAATGGCCGCACGGTACGTTTACCTGCTCATGTGTGCAAAGAGATAAATAGCCTGGCTTTAAAAAAGCTCGATGCGTCAAAAAGTGAGAGCAAGGAGTTGTCTATTTCTGAACTCTCACGCTGCTCAGGGGTGAAAGCAGAGCGTATAGATGAACTTGTTGCGCTTAGTGGCTTTATTGATGTATCGACCACTGCGGACCTACATCGTGTTCCATTTGTTCTTGAACTGTGTGAAAGTGAGTATACGCCAGATCCACAACAAGACTGTGAAAACCAGTGCTTTGCTCAAGCTATTGAAAATATTATTAAAACTTTGCCAACTAAGTTGCAGAAAGTCTTGGTCCATCGATTCGGATTATTTGACCAGAGAGTGAAAACCTTGTCGGAAATAGGCCTGTTATTAAACGTATCTAACGAGCGTGTTCGTCAGATGCAGATTGAGGCGGTTGAACGCGTGCAGAAACGTCTCCGATTCGATGGTTGGGTTTAAGATTTTTAGCCCCTTATCCTAGCCGATTAATTTACTGGCTTGCTACTCTGTTCTTCCGTAAGTAACAGCAGCTCAAGCTGTGCTTTAGCTGCTGCCTCCAATCTCCATACACTCAATAATCGGTTAAGTGCTGCGCGATAAGTACGACTTTTGAGTAAAAAAGCGAGCGTACTTGTGTAGTTGTTTACGACTTGCGCTTGTGTCTCGACTAATGCGGTTTTGTTTTCGATGTCGATGTGTTGAAGGTTAAAGTCAGGAAGAAACGCACACTCATACCATACCTCTACAATTTCACGAATTTCGAGTTCTTCTTCAGGCACGTCGAAGTCTTGTAACTGGTAGTTTTCTGGTATCGTTGATAAATAAACCACATCCAATTTGTCTGCAACAAATGTATACATCGGATTCCTTAGTGTACGCGCTTACAGAGTAAATAGTCTCATCGTTTACATTTTTGTCAATGACCGTGCTCAATTATGAATGATGAACCACACCACATTCCGAACTTAACTTAGACTTTTTAAGTACTTATCGGTTAACCCGAAATACTTCAAGTTGCCATCTGGCTCCAAGACTAAGCTCATATTGGAAGTAGAGATCATGCCCGGATCATTCGTTGAGAAAATAACGGTCTTATTGAGTAGTTTGTCGCTGAATAACCGCTTGAAGTAGTGCGAGTTTTCTTGCTCTGCACCATTAAATGGCTCGTCAATGATAATCAAAGATTGTTCGCAGTTGCCTAGCCCTAATGCGAGCCGCAGCCTTTGTTGAATACCATTTGGTAAACTTTTGCAGATATCAACGCTCAATTGAGTGTCCAGGCCTTGTGGCAACCATGTATCGAGCTCAAAGAAACTCACCATTTCACGCATTTTTTCTGTTGGGATTAACCCATTATGCAAGATGAAGTTAGTCTCCAGGGAGCCTTCAAAAATATGCAGGTTAAACGGGATGTAGTTAATCGAGGTTCGATAGCGGTAACTGTTGAATTGTTTGATGTTATAACCGTCCACCGAAACTGAGCCTTGATAGCGTTCCTCTAGCCCAGCGATAATAGAAATGAGCGTCGTTTTACCGCAACCTGTTGGTCCACAAATCACAACTTTTGCGCCCGGTGGAATTTTAAAACCAAGATTAGTTAAACCTGTTGCCGCACCACTATAACGATGGCTCACACCAGAGCCGACGATACTACCTTGAAATAGGCGAATAGGGGGGCTTTTCTCTAACGTTAGCTTATCGTCATTCATCGCCATAAGGTTGTTGATTTGCGCAGAAGACGCCTTAATGGATTGGAACTTAGAAATAGAGTTGTAGATGCCCATAATAGGCCCCAACGCCTTCCAGACTAAAATTACGGTAGCGAGCATTGCACCTGCATCGGAGGTGCCGTCCATCACGCCGATAACGGCCGCGACGATACTTGCGGTACCAATAACCTGAATCAAACTCCCGCCTGCTGCCTGAACTCTGCTATTAGTCACTGAAACATGTTCTGCATCGTTGGTGCTTTGTAAATGCGATGCGCTAAAGCGGGACTGGATAACACGCAACAATGGCAAGCCTTGGATGGTTTTTATACCGCGAAGAATCTCATTCCATTGGTAAGAAACCATGGCGTTAGCGCGTGAGCTCTTAGACGTGGCTTGTGAATAGATGTAACGAGAATAAACACAGAACACCAACATCAGAATCAAACCCGCCATGACGACCAATGCTGCGGTTCCTGACATGATGGCAATCGCGACAATGAACACGATAACAAACGGCATGTCGAAGTAGCTCAAAGTTGACTCTGCCGTTACCAATCGGCGGAATGTGTCGATGTCTTTCAAACGCGCCAACTGAGAAGACACGCCAGCGGTGGATGTCATCGCATAAGGGAGCCATAAAAGCTTGGATATAACCGCTTGAGAAATGTGTACCGCCAAATCCTTACCTGACGTGGCAATGATGTTGACTCGCATTTTCTTGAAAAAGTATTCCGAAAACCCAACAATCACGGCAAACAACGTGAGCCAATAGAGCGTGGCTTGCGAGCTAGACGTCAAGGCGAAGTTGTACACACTCATAATAAAAAAGGGCTGGAGTGCGCCGAGAATACTGACCACGAAGCTGAGGATAATCAGGCTCTTGAGTTCATTGTTGTAGCGATAAAACGCGTATTTAATCCAGTTACTGCGGTCTTGAGATTCAGGTGGCGGCTCTCGGAACAAGCGCGAGTATTCGCTGATCGAGACCAACAAACATGGCTTCTTGCAGAGCGGGTATTCAATGGTGTTGTTATTGGTGTAATCAAACAGGATCAGTTTGCCGTCTTTGGTGCCCAAGAAAATCGCAGTGAGGTTTTCGATCTCGATAAAACAAGGATGAGGGTGCCCCTCGATGTGTTCCAACGTTTTTAATTTGGTGACGTCACAACGGTAACCAAGGCGTTCAATCGTGGCAACAAAACTGTCGCTGTCTTTTGGTTTAGGGATAAAAGCGTCACTGAGGATAGAAGGTGTGCCTTCCCATTCAAGCGCAATGAGGGTGTAAGCTAAACCACGAATCAAAGGTGACTGATTGTATCGCTCGTCATAACTGCGAGCCTCAAAGTCCAACAAGCGCTGAGGGACATTATTAAAATCAACCAAAATACTCATTGGTCACCTCCGGTAAGTTTGACGCGTTTGAGGCGATGATTGAGCTTGTCCATCTTATTGCTGACGATGATGAGTATTTTGTCGTTGGCGCGATAGGCAGTACTGGTCAAAACCAATCGAGCAAAGTCGTCATCATAAACACAGTCGATGTCGTCGAAGATCAACACACGTTTGTTCGCGAGTAAGGCACGCACCAACAACAGGGCATAAGCGACTTGGCGAGAGAATGGGTTGCGTAAATGTCCTTTAAGCTCGGTGTAAAAACCAGCGGGAAGGGCATCGATTTGTGCTTTGATGTTCATGGTTTCGCAAAGCGCAAATGCCGTGTTATTTAAGCTTGGGCGGAAACAAGTCAAGTTGTCGATGATGGTGCCTTCGACGAACGAACTGGTTTTGTCGACCATGAGCACGCTATTACGCCAGACGTTGTAGTTGACGTCATCGAGTGGTGTCTCGTTGATCTTAATGTCCAGTTTGTTGTCGGTGTTTTGCCGCGTAATGCAATTGGCAAGATGGGTTTTGCCTGCGCCGCTTTTCCCCGTCAGCAAGTAAGCCTGACCACGTTCAAACTCGATGCGTTGCTTTTCCGAATACTTCACCGAGATGCGCTCGACTTCTGTCGTATCATTTTGTTGTTCTACAGATGCCGCAAGCTCAAGCAGCTCGGCGATACGTTGAATATGAAGCTTGTTCAACTCCCATCGACTCACCGTGCGCATTACTTGCTGGTATGGCGCGAAGTAGCGGTTGGTAAGCATGATGATGGCAGCCATGATGCCTTGGCTAGATTGCATGTTGATAACTGCCGTTGCCAAAACTACCACCACACAAGCAATGGAGAGCTGTTGTATGAGCGACAAGATAAGGCTGAAGTTCGATTCAATTTGCTCGTATTTGATGTTCTCGACTTCACGCTCTTCCACCATTTGTGTCATGAGGCTCTCAACGCGATATTCCATATTGCGCGCTTTGATATCGAGTGGGCTAGAGATGATCTCGATGATTTTAGAAGTAGTTAAGCCTTCGATGTCGGATTTGTTTTCTAAGCTGTTGATTTTCTGCTTAGATAGGCTCAGTGCGAACACCGCCAAAATGATGGAGGCGAGCAAGATGGTCACTCCCGCCCAAATGTTGATCACACCGATAATCAGAATGGTCAGTATGCTGACGGCAAGGTTGATCAATGCCCGTACAGATTCTCCGCCAAAGAAGGATTTAATCTCTGGAATGGTCGCAATACGCTCTAGGTATTCACCGGGTTCTAGACGACGAAACTTCGATATCTCAGCCAAACAGATTGATTGAAACACCTTGTTGGTTAAGTTGGTTTCGAATTGCTTCATGATCACCGACGAAATCTTCTCTTCCTGATTCTTTAAGTGATAGTCGAGGAAGATGGTGATCAAGATAATGGCAAACAGAAGAAACAGCGTGTCTTTGGCTTGGTTAGGTAAAACACGGTCAAAGATAATAAGAATCGAAAAGGGCAGCACTAAACCAAACAGTGTTGAGATGACCGTTGAGAAAGTCAGATAACACTTGTCAGCAAAGTTAATCTTTTGGGAAAAGTGCTCAGTTTGCATTGCGACCTCCTTTCTTAATCGATGGTTTAGAGAGAAGGTGTTTTGGAACTAAGTCTTGATTGCTTCTGCCTTCGATATCGCTCATCAACTGCATGATGCTTTCGATAGATTGAACCGATAGCATGCCTTTGATTTGCTCAAGATTGATCGATTCAATGATGTAGTCATAACGCGCGCTCTCGTAATCACGTAGCGCGCTAAACAGTTTACTTTCCGCGGCCAGTAAGTCGGTAATGGTTCGCGTGCCAAGTTGGTAGGCGCGTTGAATGCCTTTGTAGGAAGCGTAGTTGGCACGGATGATGTTCTCGTAACTGCTAATAGCGCGGGAGAAGTCATTAATGTTGAGTACCGAGGTGTTAACGCTATTGCGAGTTGTGAACAACGAATCTTGGTACAGCAGCTCCGTTCGCTCGATGGCAGTCGACGATTTTTGATAACCGTAGTAATCCGAACCGCCGGAGAAAATCGGCACATTCAAGTTCAAACCGACGCTGGTGGAGTTACTGTCCCCTGTTGCGGTGGGGTCGGTTCGGTCATAGTTGTTCGCATCGTCGTAACGGTAACTGGCAGAGAGCGATACCGTCGGCACAAAGTTTGAACCGCTTTCTTTCAACCCTCTTCGGCTGCGTTCTACGGTTTTCTTCGCAACCAATAAATCGTTATTGAGCTTCAAAGCTTGTTCAAGAATCGCGCGTTGTTCGGATTCGCTGATTTCCGCCAAGGGCACGCTTTCGTAGATGTCCTGCGATGGGGTGACTGGATATTGAACTTGAATCTCTAAACCGTTCAAAATCACACGTCGATCTTTCTCTAAGGTTCTTAAGCGGTTGGCAATGCCTTCTTTCTGAGCAATTACCTCATACAACTCGCTCGCCGCAGTGTTGCCAAGCTCCACGTTGCGACGCATTTGGCGCTCACGTGTTTCAGACGATTTAAGCTCGACTTTGGTGGCTTTGATTTGCGCGTTGTTTTTCAGGTACTCGAAATATTGCGTCGCGATTTCAGAAATGGTGCTCTGGATTTTGTTCTCGTGTTTGATTTCTTCAATGTTGAAATCAAGTTTCGCGGTGCCGTATTTGAAGATGTCGCCAAGGTTAAACACTGATTGAGATAAAGACACGCTGTAGCTGTTTGAGTTGTAGCTAGAACGCGTATCCGGTGTTCCCGTTAATATGGTCTCGTTTTCATTCCATGTGGTATCAGCAGCACCGTTTAAAGAGGGTAGGAACTTAGAGCGGCTAATGTCGATGTTGTATTCGTTTTCTTCCACGCCTTTGTCACTAGCGCGCAGAGATAAGTTGTTTTCCAAGCCGAGTTTGACCGCCTCAAGCAAGGTGGTCGCCATTGCCGAAGGAGCATTGCTCAATGTAAGCGCTGCCAATACGCAGCTAGTTAAGTTTCTGTACCGCCACATACTTGTTGATCACCTTGATGATTTCGTCGTTTTTATAAGGTTTGCTGATCACGTAATCCATTCCAGCTTCGATACAAGCTTGGTGTTCATTACTGCTGGTCAATGCTGTCGCACCTATGATGGTGCAGGGGTTTTGTCCGTTCTCTTGTTCGTATTGTCGAATGCGTTTGGTTGCTTCAATACCGCCCATGCCTGGCATGATGCAGTCCATAAAAATGATATCCGAGCGCTGATTCATGAAGTGCTGAACGGCGTCTGCGCCATCGCCAACGGTATCGGCTTCGTATTCTTGCTTGCTCAAAATACGTTTGAGTAGAATCTGTTGAACACGGTCATCCTCAACAATCAGGAATGAGCTGTTCTCCATCTGATCTTCTGAGGCTTCCGCTTCCATGATTGCTAAAAGATTGGGGATGAACTCATACGGAATCGCAGGAGAGTTCAGAATCTTGTCGACAAAGGTATGGCTCTCTTGTGCTTGCTGAGTGCTAGTGACTGAAAGCAGCAATTTAGTATTCGGGTGATTGCGCAGTTGCGATTTCACCGTTTTGCTCAGTGAGGGCAGCTTGTTTGGCTCGAACGTGTCGGTCAGCATGATGGCGTCGTATTCGCCAAAGGTTTTTGCAGTAGAGAAGAGCTCGTTCGGTGTGCGAATTGGCGTAATCTCTAAGCCCAAGTTGACGAGCATTTTGTTCATCACATCAATGCGCAGCTGAGAGTTGGCACACAGTAATAGGCGCTTATTGTCGAAGCGAGTTTTCTCGGTGTGGAAGCTCTTGGCTTTCAAATCGAGCTGAATTTGAAAACGTTCCTGATTGCCCGATTGATACCAATGGCTCTCGTAATAGCCGTAATCTTTCAGTACGCTTTTCGCCAAATCGTCTTTGGTTGCAGTGTGCTGTTTATGGTCGCTCCAGTGTAGAGTATTGAGCTTGGCAAACGGCACATCCAGTGTGGTTAAGAAGTTTAGATTGATGGTCAGGCGAGTGTTTTCAATGTCTGACGCCGCGCCCGATTCAATGGTGACAAACAGTTTCTTATCGGCTTTGAGTTGGATGGCATTCGATAGCTGTAGGAACAACACCCAGAATAAGCTGGTGGACTGTCCTTCAACACGATTTGGTAGGTTATCCGAGATAAAGCAGTCTAGTTCACCTTCATTCCGCTGTACTTTTGAACTGATGTGAATCATCAATTCAGACAGCACATTAAGCAGTGAAAACTCTTTCGATTTGCTCTCGGTCCCTTGTGAAATGAGTCGGTTGTAGTTCTCTGCCAATTCAGACAGGGTATTGGCAGCCGAGGTTATATCTTGCGCCATCAACACGCCGCTCTCATCGGTCTCTTGTACAAGATATTGCACACCGCCGTTAATGGTGTTGGTGATGCCTCGAATCTCGTAACCAATAAGAGCATAGAGCTGTTTGTAGAGATCGTTATTGCGTTTTTGCTCTTCGAGTTTGCTGAAAATCAGTTTTAAGTGAGAGTAGATCTGACGCTGCTTCGGATTGATGCTCACTTCATTCAGCAACTCTTCTAACCTTTGTAAATCCAGTTGTTTGAGCTCTTGATAAAGCCCATCGAATTCTTGGTCAATGTCTCGCTCATTCGAACTGGATTTTTTCAGTTTTAGGATTGCCACTAAATTCGATAGAACGGCGATACCAACCAACACAACAACGACCATAAACAACCAAATGAAGAACTCGTTTTTCTCCATCATTAGGTCGCTCGCGTGGTTGTTAAACATGGTGCGATAGTTGTCGTCCATTTGTAGGTAGTTATTGGTGAGCGAGAGATACAGTGCCAACACATCGTCACGCGTTTTTGAGCTGTCCGAGAAGCGATTAATCGCCAGTTCAAGCTGCGTATATTCGGTCGCGCCTACCAAGCTAAACTCGGTTTTGTTGAGTGACGCGAGAGACTTAAACTGGTCAATTTCGTCTTTCAGAACCTCAAAATCAAGCTCTGTTGTACTGCAATAACGTGCGCTTAAACAGCGTTGAAGCGTTTGAATATCAAACTCGATAGTTTGGTTGAGCTGTTGAGCTTGAACCAAAAGAGGCGCGTTTTGCACTTTCTCGACTGAATCCACTTTTTCCCAAGAGATATACAAATAAAAGGCGAGGGCAGCCAGCATCAAGCTGAAAGCAATGCTTAGGCGCATAACAGGAACGGAAATATTGTAAGAAGGTTTGCTACTCATCCATCACCTCTCATCGAATGCGTCTTCGATAGCCGACATAACCGGCTTCGCTGCGTATTCGATCACCCGGCGTGAACCTGTTTTCACGTCTGCGGTAAACTCCATATAAGGGGACAGCTTGTATTGTGTGCCTCCGCGCTCTAGATAGTTTTGACTGATTTGGATTTCCGCGAGATAGAATTCAGCGTCTTCTTCTTCATAAGAAGAACGGCTGATCGATGCAATTCGACCTTCCAAAAATCCGTATTTGGCAAAGTTGTAGGTATCCATCTTCACTTTGACCGCTTGTCCGATTTCTACAAAGCCCATGTCTTTACGCGGGATCTTCGCCTCTCCGTGAAGGGCGTTATTGATCGGTGCAATGTCCGCGATGCTTTCACCTGGCGGTATCACAGCGGAGCGGAAGTTGAAGTGCACTTTATCTACTACACCGTCAATAGGGGCGTAAACCACGAGGCGATCCACTTTATCTGAGTGTTGAGGACGTAATATACGTTTCAACTTTAAGTCCTTGTTTGCTTGAATGATTTGTGCTTGATACTCGGCATTACGATTCTCCACCAAGTCTCGGTACTGCTTCTCTAGTTTGTCGAGTTGGAAGCGCTCATTCATGACCGACTCATCAAGGTTTTCTATCTCACGCACCATGTTTGACTCTTGAACCTGCATATTCAGAACATCGACGTAAGACGCCATTTCCTCTTTGTACAAGGTGTTCTTAATATTGAGCTGCTTGCGTATCAAGGAGAGCTGGTTCTCGGAGCTTTTACGGCGCTTGAGCATTGAATCAATAAGCGAATTCTTATGTTGGATATCGTGAGTGATCAACTCTTCATTGGAACGGTTTTTAGAAAATTCTTGCTGCCAGGTATTCATGTTGACTTGCACTAATTCTGGGTAGTTTTCGATGTAGGCAGAAAAATCGGGTTCCACCATATCGCGCAGGCTTTCGTAACGAATCTTGTCTAGCTCTAGCTGAATGATCTCTGTGTTTACCGTATCGAGTTGAGTGTTTCTATCCAGAGAGCGAAGGCGTGCAATAGGCTGACCTTCGTAAACTACTTCGCCTTTGCGCACTAGCATTTCTTCTAGAATACCGCCTTCAAGGTGTTGCACTTTTTCGATGTCAGATTCGAGCAATAGCTCACCGCGCACCGACACCACAATGTCGATACGAGCCTGAGATGCCACGGCGATAGCCACCATGGAAAGCAAAAAGATAACCAGCAAGGTTTTGTGTACGCTGGTCATTGCACTGGCTAGCACGATTGTATCGTCTGTTGTTACCTTCGAAGCTTCGTTGTTCGAAACGAGCGCCTTTTTGAGGTGATGTTCTATTTGCTTATTACTCATGAGCCACCCCTACGATTCACTACCTGTGCGGCTATCGATTGAATTTTCGATTTTTAACAGCTGGCTAATTTGTTTGTTTACGTTGTTAAGCTCGGTTTTAACGTCCTCGATCAATTCATTAGGAGCAGGGAAATGGTGTTTGTTTAAGTGTTCAATCTTTGCCAATTTTGGTGGTAAGTCGTCATCACATAACAAGACGAGAATGGTCTTTAGTCTTTTTGAATAACATCTGAGTGCTTCAAAACGGTTTTGTTTATGCAGCATCTCAATATCAATCCCTGCGTCACTGAAATCTTGGTAAAAATCGCCTAATAGCAATTGCAGCCCTTTATGGCTGTTGTCGACTGAGCGCAACAGATTTGTCATATTTATCATTATCCCACCGCACTAATTGCTTTAATGACAACAAGTAAGGATCTTTATACTGGGTTTTCAAATTTTTTTGTTTTTATGGAACTCGAAAGGTATGAAAAAAGTTGTATAAAAAAGTTGGTTTCTAAAAATGGTGTCCTTTACTGCCTCTAAATACGATCAGTTAGCTAAAAGCAACGGAGGCTGTAATGGCAGGCGACACTAATCAAGAAAAAGACAATGAAAAGCTTAACGATGCGGTAGAGCAAACAGAAACGAAGGATACGGGGACAAAAGAAGAAAAACAGCAGTCGACCGTCTCTTCGACTGTAGCGACCGGTGCTGAAAGTGCAGATGCTGTTGATGAAGCCAATCGTGCGATGGAAGAAAATCCTAGTGGCGCGGGTACGGAAGAAGAAGCAGTGAGCTCGGGTGGCGCAGTTCAAGAAGAGGATACTGAAAGTAGCAGCGACTCTGACGCTACACAATCCAATGTTGTTGATAGTGTAGCTTCTAGCGGAGAATCAGGTGACCAGGCTCTGGGCAGCGGTGGTTCGGATTCTGGGGCGGGTGCCCAAGCGGTCGGTGGTGGTGATGCCTCTGGCTCTGAAGGTGGTTCGGACGCAGAAGGCAATGAAGCGCAAGGACAAGCGGTACAAACTTCATCTGCGCCAAGTGCTTCTTCAGACTCTGAAGGTTCTCAAGGTGGTGACGAGCTAGATTCAGAAACCACTGAAGAGAGCTTCGCGGTGGATGTACAAGACACCAGCGAAGAAACCACGACGCAAGTAGAAGACGATTTCGACTCCGAAACTACGAGCGAGACGTTCCAAATTAAAGTCGAAGGTGAAAATGACGCGCCAGAAGTAGGGCAAGATCTGGCATACATCATGGATGAAGATGGCACTATTACCTTCACTCAAGAACAACTTCTCGGGTACGCGAGTGATGTTGATGGCGATGATCTTGCCGCATTTAACGTGCAAGTGGGTGCTAATGCATCCGTTGTGGATAATGGTGATGGCACTTATACCGTCACACCTGAAGCTGATTTTAATGGTGAACTCGACTTAACGTTTGATATCAGTGATGGTCAAGAAACCATTTCTAGTTCGATTGATTTAACTGTTCGTCCAATCAATGACGCACCAGTGCCTGAAGATAAAACCTTTGAGATTGAAGAGGATGGCACTCTGATCTTCACCGATGCTGACCTGCTTGCTGGCGCAACGGATATTGAAGGCGATAACCTCACAGTTGAAGGTGTAAGTTACGATGGTGGCGACGGCATCCTGACCGATAACGGTAATGGGACTTACACTTTCGCGCCAAATGAAAACTTCAATGGCGATGTGAACTTCAGCTTTGATGTGTCCGACGGTACAGATACGGTTTCTGCCAACATTGATGTAAGCGTCACACCAGTCGATGACGCACCAGTATCTGGCAATCTTGCTTACTCGGTGGATGAAGATGGCTCGATTCGTTTGAGCCAAGAGCAGTTGTTGTCGCAAGCTTCCGATGTGGAAGGCGATGCACTGACGGCGTCTAACCTTTCGGTAGATGGCAATGCGACGGTGACTCAAAATGACGATGGTAGCTTCACCATCACGCCGGACGCAGATTTCAACGGTGATATCGACATCAGCTTCGATATTTCCGATGGCACGAACACCGTTCAAGCAACCGCTGATCTAACCGTTAACCCAATAAACGATTTGCCGGTTCCTCAAGACCAGCAGTTCAGCGTGGAAGAAGATGGCACGCTGATCTTTACGGACGCAGACCTGCTTACTGGCGCAACGGATATTGAAGGCGATAACCTAACAGTTGAAGGTGTGAGCTACGACGGTAGCGATGGCATCCTGACCGACAACGGCAATGGGACTTACACTTTTGCGCCAAATGAAAATTTCAATGGTGATGTGAACTTCAGCTTTGATGTATCCGATGGCACAGATACGGTTTCTGCCAACATTGATGTAAGCGTCACACCAGTCGATGATGCGCCAGTGTCTGGCAATCTTGCTTACTCGGTGGACGAAGATGGCTCGATTCGTTTGAGCCAAGAGCAGTTGTTGTCGCAAGCTTCCGATGTGGAAGGCGATGCACTGACGGCTTCTAACCTTTCGGTAAATGGCAACGCGACGGTGACTCAAAATGACGATGGTAGCTTCACCATCACGCCGGACGCAGATTTCAACGGTGATATCGACATTAGCTTTGATATCTCAGATGGCACGAATACCGTTCAAGCAACCGCTGACCTAACCGTTAATCCAATCAACGATCTGCCTGTTCCTCAAGATCAACAATTCAGTGTGGAAGAGGACGGCACACTGCAATTTACTGATGCGGATCTGCTTGCAGGTGCTACCGACATTGAAGGCGATGACCTTTCTGTAACGGGAATCAGCTATGAAGGCACCGACGGCGTTCTAACTGACAATGGCGATGGCACGTATAGCTTTGCGCCAAATGAGAACTTCAACGGTGATTTAAACTTCAGCTTCGACGTGTCTGATGGCACAGATACAGTTTCAGCGAATGTAGATGTGAGCGTTACGCCGGTGAATGATCCTCCGGTGGCTGGTTCAACGTCTTACACGGTTCACGAAGATAACTCTATTACCATTTCTGACGCGCAACTGTTGGCAAACTCTTCGGATTTAGAAGGGGATGTCTCGATTGATAGCGTGAGCTACTCTGGCAGCGATGGTGTGTTGCAAATCAATGGAGACGGTACGTACACCTTCTCTCCAAATGAAAACTTTAATGGTGAAGTGACGCTTGATGTTGTCGTCGCTGATGAAGAAGGCTCAACGGATGTCACCACTGCTGGCATTACGGTGCTGGAAGTGAATGATCCACCAGTCGCAGGACCAACTTCTTACACCATTGATGAAGATTCTGTTCTGACCTTTAGTGAGTCGCAAGTGCTGCTGAATGCCTCTGATGTGGAAGGCGACGTAGAGCTTGTTGGTATTAGATACGATGGTCCGGATGGCATTTTCACCGTTAACGATGATGGTACGTGCAGCTTCGCGCCAAACGAGAACTTTAACGGACAAGTTCAACTTGATGTGACCATTCGAGATGAGGATGGGGCAGAAGTTGATACCGTCATCAATGTGAATGTATTGCCAATCAATGATGCGCCAGTATCGGGTGATTTGGCTTACAGCGTTGATGAAGACGGTGCGATTACACTCAGCCAAGAGCAGCTTCTTTCTCAAGCGTCTGATATTGAGGGCGATGACCTGACTGCTAGCGATTTGACTGTCGATGGAAACGCAACCGTTACAGCGAACGATGATGGCAGCTTCACGATTACGCCAGATGCGGACTTTAATGGTGACATTGATATCCAATTCAACATTACGGATGGCACAGACACTATCCAAGCAACGGCGGATCTAACGGTTAATCCAGTTAACGATCTTCCTGTTCCTCAAGACCAGCAGTTCAGTGTTGAAGAAGATGGCACGCTTCAGTTTACCGATGCAGACTTGCTTGCTGGCGCGACCGATATCGATGGCGATAACTTAACGGTTGATGGCATTAGCTACACAGGCAGCGATGGTGTGCTGACTGACCACGGTGATGGTACTTACACCTTTGCACCAAATGAAAACTTCAACGGAGACGTCAGCTTTAGTTTTGGTGTTTCTGACGGTACTGAAACCGTACCAGCAAATGTGGACGTGAGCGTCACTCCAGTGAACGATCCTCCGGTTGCGGGTTCTACGTCTTACACGGTTGATGAAGACAACGCAATTACCATTTCCGACGAGCAGCTTCTGGCTAACTCTTCGGATGTGGAAGGCGCAGTGTCTATCGATAGCGTGACCTATTCAGGCACCGATGGCGTATTCCAAGACAACGGTGACGGCACTTACACCTTCATGCCGAATGAGAACTTCAGTGGTGATATCAGCCTTGATGTGATTGTGGCGGATGAGCAAGGTGCGATTGACGAAACGACCGCAGGCATTACGGTCATTGAAGTGAATGACCCTCCAGTTGCCGGTCCAACGTCTTACACGATTGATGAAGATTCAGTACTGACATTCAGTGAGTCACAAATTCTTGCCAACGCATCTGATATCGAGGGCGATGTAGAGCTTGTTGGCATCAGCTATGAAGGCTCGGATGGTATCTTTACCGTTAATGGCGATGGTACTTGTAGCTTTGCGCCAAACGAGAACTTCAATGGCCAAGTTCAGTTGGATGTGACCATTCAAGATGAGAATGGGGCAACCGTTGATACGCACATCAATGTCGATGTATTGCCAATCAACGATCCGCCAGTATCGGGTGATTTGGCTTACACCATCAACGAAGACAGCTCAATCACGCTAAGCCAAGAGCAGCTGCTTGCCAAAGCGGGCGATATTGATAGCGAGAACCTTGAAGCCATCAATCTATCGACAGATGACAACGCGACGATTCAATACAACGATGATGGCAGCTACACCATCACACCAGATGAAAACTACAATGGCGACCTAGATCTGACCTTCGATATCATTGATAACGATGGCGGCTCGGTACAAGTTGGTCTGGATATTACGGTTAATCCTGTGAATGACTTGCCACAAGCGCAAGATCAACAGTTCACGGTAGAAGAAGATGGCACCTTGCTGTTCACGGATGCAGACCTATTGGAAGGTGCATCGGATATTGATGGCGATGATCTGTCTATCGAAAACGTTCTCTACACAGGTGCGGATGGTGTACTTACCGACAATGGTGATGGCACTTATAGCTTTGCGCCGAATGAGAACTTCAACGGTGATGTTCAGTTCACATTCGATGTGTCTGACGGCACAGGTTCAACACCAGCATTCATTGATGTCAGCGTGACACCAGTGAACGATCCACCGGTTGCAGGTTCTACGTCTTACACGGTTCAAGAAGATGGTCAAATTACCATTAGTGACGAGCAGTTGTTAGCCAACTCTTCTGATGTGGAAGGCGATGTAGCCTTGGCGAATGTTAGCTACTCTGGTAACGACGGCAGCTTCGTGGACAACGGCGACGGCACATATACTTTCACACCAAATGAGAACTTTGACGGTAACATTTCGCTCGACGTGACGGTCATCGACCAAGATGGTGCAACGGATACGACAACCGCAGGCATCGATGTTATCGCGGTGAACGACGCACCAGAAACGTCAGGCATTCAAGCGGAGGTGGATGAAGATAACGCCATCACCATTACACAAGAACAGTTGCTTGCGAATGCGACAGATATTGAAGGTGATGAGCTTGTTGCCAGCAATCTACAAACCAATGACCCGGATGCGACGATCGTAGCCAACGATGATGGTTCATTCACGATTACGCATACGGAAAACTTCAATGGTGAGTTGGACTTCACTTACAACATCAGCGATGGCGAAAATGATGTTCTGACCACGTTGGCTCTGACCGTTAATCCTGTCAACGATGCGCCAGAAGCGGGCGACGAGATCTTTATTCAAGCAGAAGAAGACCAAACAGTGGGTGTTTCTCTGCGTGAAGAGCCTGCGTTACGTCTCGACCAAGCCCCTGAAAACGGCATCATCGAAGCAAATCTAAATGACGAATGGGTACAGCTAGAAGTCGGGCAGGAGGTTCCTGCAGACACGGAAGTGCGCTTCATTCCAAATGATGACGCATTGGCAAACGGTACGCATACGAGTCAAATTGGTACCTTTGATGACAACGCCAGCCTCGATGATTGGGGTACAGCTGTTGACCCTTACACACGTGAGTTTGTTGATGGCGATTTGAAAGTTACCGTTCAAAGTAATGACGACCCACTCGGTGCGTGGAATGGTAAAACACACATCGGTCACGGTATTGGCGATACTGACCGCCAAGGCTTGAGCGGTGATGAAAAACTGACTGTGACCGTTGAAGGCCAAGACATCAACGAAATCAGCTTCCACCTAGATGGTCTAGGCGGCTGGTTTATGGAAGAGTCTCGCCACTTTACGGAAGTCGAAATTCGCGCATTCAACTCCGATGGTGACTTGATCGACTCGATGACTTACCACAAAGAAGATCGTGGTAGCTATGAGACGGATTACACCCTAACGGTGAACGAGCCGGTGTCTTACTTTGAGCTAGGTACGATTCAAGGTAACGGTACATACGTGGTGCAAAACATGACGGTTTCGCAAACTTGTCATGATGAAGCGGTGTTCACATCTATTGGCGTGGACGGCACGGAAATCACGGAAACGGTAGAACTGAATATCCGAGAAGGTGACAGTGAAATCGAACTGACTGCTGATCTGCCAAATGTGACCATCGATACCGAAGGTTCTACGCAGTTTGCCTCTGTGGTTATCACAGAAGAACAGCTTTTAGCACAGGCGAGTGATATCGATAGTGACGTTCTTGATATTCAAAACCTTGAGCTGGTGGGGGATAACGCGGAGCACGCTACGTTAACCGACAACGGCGATGGTACATGGACAGTCACACCAGATGAGAACTTCTACGGTGAGATTGAGCTTGGCTACCAAGTCACGGATGGTGAGCTAACCGACGACAACATCATCAACATCAACTTCGAAGCAGTAAACGATGCGCCAATCGTTTCTGGTCCGATTGTGTTGTCGACTGATGAGGATGTGGGCATTACGTTTAGCGCGGATGATTTGCTTGCCAATGCAAGTGACGTGGAAGGCGATGCGCTGTCTATCTCTGATATCTCTTACAGCGGTGATAACGGTGAGCTTGTCGACAATGGCGACGGCACTTACACCTTTATGCCGAATGAAAACTTCAATGGTGAAGTCGACATCGATTACAAAGTCTTCGATGGCACCGATGAAGTCGATACCCATCTAGATCTGACCGTTATTCCGGTCAACGATGTGCCAGTTCCTGGTGCACCGCTGCATACTCAAATGCTAGAAAACGGCACCATCATCATCGAAGCAAAAGACCTGTTATCAGGTGCGACTGATGTGGATGGCGACATTCTACATATCGAGAATCTGCTGCTTGTTGACCAGTCACAAGGTACGTTGACAGACAACGGCGACAACACCTTTACCTTCGAGCCAACTTCGAACTTCTACGGTGAAGTGAACTTGACCTTCGACATCAGCGATGGTCAAGCAAGTGCACCAAGCACTGCGAAGATCGATGTTGAGATCGTCAACGAAGGTCCAGAGGTCAGCGGTCCTGTTGATGCGGTCGTCGATGAAGATGGCTCAATTACCATCACTCAAGAAGACTTGTTGGCGAACGCGACGGACGTGGATGGTGACAACCTTGAAGCGGTGAACCTGTCGACCAACGATCCTAATGCAACCATCGTTGAGAACGCTGATGGTAGCTTCACGATTACACCGAGCGAAAACTTCTTTGGTGAAATCGAATTTACTTATGACGTAACTGATGCGATTGAAACCGTCGCTGCGGATCTAAACCTCACCGTTAATCCAGTGAACGATCTGCCAGATGTACCTGATTTGTCCTTCACTACAGAAGACGGCGAAGCCATCACAATTACTGAAGCAGAGCTGCTGGCTCAAGCGACGGACATCGAAGGCGATGACTTATCTGTTGTGAACGTGACGAGCTTAAGCGATACGGTTCAAGTAACAGACAATGGCGATGGCACTTACACGTTAACGCCAGAGCAAGGCTTCTTTGGTAATGTTGACCTCACGTTTGATGTGAGCGATGGCACCGATGTGGTGGCGGCAAACATCGACTTGAAAGTTGAGTTCGTCAACGACGCACCAGAAGCAGCGCCAATCGTGGCAGACGTGGACGAGGATGGCTCTATCCTCGTGACACAAGAAATGCTGCTTGAAAACGCCAGCGATCAAGATGGTGATGACCTATACGCAACGGCACTAGAAACCAATGATCCGAATGCCTCTATCGTGGATAACGGTGACGGCACCTTTACCGTTACGCCTTCACAACACTTCAATGGAGACATCGAGTTTACTTATGAAGTGAGCGACGGTGAATTGAGTGTTGCCAATGAAATGACATTGACGGTGAACCCAGTCAATGACATTCCAATTGTTGCGCCTGGCATGTACCACATTGAAGAGGATGGCAGCATCCTGTTCACGCAAGAAGATCTGCTAAGTGGTGCGATTGATATTGATGGTGATGACCTCACTGTTACCAGCATTAACTACTCGGGTGATGAAGGTACTGTAACGGACAACGGTGACGGTACATTTAGCTTCGTACCAGAAGAGCACTTCAGTGGTGACTTGCAGTTCAGCTTTACGGTTTCTGACGGTACGGATG
This sequence comes from Vibrio sp. Vb1127, assembly GCF_033338735.1. Taxonomy (NCBI): domain Bacteria; kingdom Pseudomonadati; phylum Pseudomonadota; class Gammaproteobacteria; order Vibrionales; family Vibrionaceae; genus Vibrio; species Vibrio sp. Vb1127. Next base: position 41,271 of record NZ_JAWOTF010000007.1, read on the forward strand.
AAGTTGAGCAAGACATTAATGTCCATATCGAAGCCGTGGCAGATGCGCCAGACCTAGTCATCACTGATGGCGATGGTCGAAACGTGGATGATCAAGCGATCTTGGTTGAGCCAGGCGGCATTGTTGAAGTGAACATCGCTGCAGCATTGGTTGACCAAGACTTGTCAGAAACGCTGACTGTGACCGTTGATGGTGTTCCTGAAGGTTCGGTGATCAGCTACGACAACGAAGGGGTACTTAACGATCAAGACAACGGTATCACCAGTTTCAACGATACTGAAATCACGGTTACGTTTGAAGGTGAAACCGCGGGTTACCAAAACACAGCGGGTTACTACAAAGTCGATGAAGATGGCAACATCACTGGCGTTGAAGTGGTGTACGAAAATGCATCTCAAGTTGGCGGAGGTGGTGACCTAGTTCCTGGACAAGATCAATTCAGCTTCCAAATCTCGGAAGGGGAAAGCTTCAACCTATTCTTGATTCCTAACGGTCATAACTTCAATGACTTTGCGTCCATGCAAGATGGTCAGTACGAGTTCCGTGCAGCAGATGGCTCTCCTGCGAACATGGATACAGTTGACCCACAACTCGTGTTTGTGGGTGCTGATGGTTCTGAAACCGTGATTCAAAGCCAATTTGGTGATGCAGTCTTCCATGGCGGCACAAGCTCAGAGCTCAACCAAGATGGCATTGAACATACTCGAACTACTGTGAACGAAGACGGTGAACTGGTTTACGGCTTTGAAGATCTCTACGGTGGCGGCGATGCCGATTATAGTGACTTCAACTTCACCATTGATGTAGGTGAAGTGAACAGCCAGATCTACAGTGGTGAAGTAACAGTCGGTCCAGATGGTTCTGTAACGCTTCCAACCACAGCAATTGAACAAGAGCTACAGATTCAATTGCCAGAAGACTTTAACCAACAGCTAGAAATCAATGTAACGGCAACGGCGACAGAGCTATCAAATAATGATTCTGAAACCGTTTCTCAAACCATCTACGTCAATGCAACGGGTGCTCACATTGAACATACGCCTGAAGCATTGCCTGTTTCTGCTGTGGTTGAAGAAGATGGTTCAATCCTAATCACGCAAGAAGATTTGCTCGCTAATGCGCGTGACTTGGATGGAGACCAACTGACAGCACTGAACTTGGCAACGGATGATGAAAACATCACCATCACAGACAATGGTGACGGTACTTACACCTTAACGCCAGATGCGGACTTTAATGGTGACATCACCTTTACGTTCGATGTGTCTGACGGCGATGATGTTGTCTCAACCAACCTTGAGTTATTGGTGTCACCAGTTAACGATGCGCCTGAACCACAAGATCAAGCGTTCACCATTGGTGAAGATGGTGTGCTGACCTTTACTGATGCGGATCTGCTAACAGGCGCTACCGACATTGAAGGGGATGACCTCTCTGTTGAGGGCGTCACTTACACAGGCACGGACGGTGTTCTTACTGACAATGGTGATGGTACCTACAGCTTTGCACCGAACGAAAACTTCAATGGCGACGTAAACTTTACCTTCGATGTTTCTGATGGCACGGATACTGTGACCGCGAATATCGATGTAACAGTGACGCCAGAGAACGATCCACCGGTTGCAGGCAGCACGGCTTACACCGTTCATGAAGACAATTCGATTACCATCAGTGACGAACAGCTATTAGCGAACTCATCGGATATTGAAGGCGATGTATTGATTGATAGCGTGAGCTACAGCGGTAACGATGGTGTGCTGGAAATCAACGGTGATGGTACTTACACCTTCTCACCAAACGAGAACTTCAGCGGCGAGGTGAGCCTAGATGTTGTCGTTGTCGATGAAGATGGTGCAACGGATTCTACCACTGCTGGCATTACTGTGATTGAGGTTAATGACCCACCAATCGCAGGTCCTACTGCATACACTATCGATGAAGACCAAGTTCTGACCTTTAGTGAATCGCAAGTGCTACTGAATGCTTCGGATGTTGAAGGCGACGTTGAGCTAGTAGGCATCAGCTACGACGGTCCAGATGGCATCTTCTCAGTAAATGGCGATGGCACATGTAGCTTTGCACCGAATGAAAACTTCAACGGTCAAGTGCAGTTGGATGTAACCATCCGCGATGAAGACGGCGCAGAGGTCGATACTTACATCACGGTCGATGTCTTACCAATCAATGATGCACCAGTTTCGGGTAACTTGGCGTACAGCGTCGACGAAGACAACTCAATCACGTTGAGTCAAGAGCAGCTTCTTGCTCAAGCATCGGATGTGGAAGGTGATGTGCTGACTGCGTCTAACCTAGTGGTTGACGGTGATGCGACGGTTACGGCTAATGACGATGGTAGCTTCACTATCACGCCTGACGCGAACTTCAATGGCGACATTGATATCACGTTCGATATCAACGATGGCAGCGATACTATCGTTGCAACGGCGGACCTAACGGTTAACCCAGTTAATGACTTGCCGCAGCCTGAGGATCAAGCGTTCACCATTGGTGAAGATGGCGTGTTGACCTTCACTGATCAAGACCTGCTGGATGGCGCAACGGATATCGATGGCGATAATCTATCGGTTGAAGGTGTGTCTTACACTGGCGCAGATGGTGTCCTAACCGACAATGGCGATGGTACGTATAGCTTTGCACCGAATGAGAACTTCAATGGGGATGTGAACTTTACCTTCGATGTTTCTGATGGCACGGATACCGTGACCGCGAATATCGATGTGACAGTCACACCAGAGAACGATCCACCGGTAGCAGGCAGCACGTCTTACACGGTGCATGAAGATAATTCGATCACCATCAGTGACGAGCAGTTATTGGCAAATTCATCAGACGTCGAAGGAGATGTCTCGGTTGATAGCGTCAGCTACAGCGGCACAGATGGTGTGTTCCAAGACAATGGTGATGGTACGTACACCTTCTCGCCAAACGAGAACTTCAATGGCGAAGTGAGCCTAGATGTTGTCGTAGTCGATGAAGACGGTGCAACGGATTCAACTACCGCAGGTATTACAGTACTTGAGGTGAACGATCCACCAATTGCAGGCGCGACCAGCTACTCAGTGAACGAAGACGAAGTCATCACCATTAGCTCTGAGCAGTTATTGGCGAACGCTTCTGACGTTGAAGGTGAAGTTGCGATTGGTAGCGTAAGCTACAGCGGCTCTGACGGTATCTTTACTGATAACGGTGACGGCACATTCAGCTTCGCACCAAACGCCAACTTTGATGGCGATGTTAGCCTAGATGTTGTGGTTGTTGATGAAGACGGTGCAACTGCGGCAACTAACGCAAACATCGATGTATTGCCAATCAACGATGCGCCAGTATCGGGCAACTTGGCTTACAGTGTCGATGAAGACAATTCAATTACGCTAAGCCAAGAGCAGCTTCTTGCTAATGCATCGGATGTAGAAGGCGACGCGCTAACCGCATCTAACCTAGTGGTTGACGGTGATGCAACGGTCACGGCAAACGATGATGGCAGCTTCACCATCACGCCTGATGCGAACTTCAATGGTGACATTGATATCACGTTCGACATCAACGACGGCACCGACACTATTGTTGCAACGGCTGACCTAACGGTTAATCCAGTTAACGACCTACCACAACCAGAAGATCAAGCGTTCACCATTGGTGAAGATGGCGTCTTGCTGTTCACTGATGAAGATCTGCTTGATGGCGCAACGGATATCGATGGCGATGACCTATCGGTTGAAGGTGTGTCTTACACAGGTGCTGACGGTGTCCTAACTGACAATGGTGATGGCACTTACAGCTTCGCGCCAAACGAAAACTTCAATGGCGACGTGAACTTTACCTTCGATGTTTCTGATGGCACGGATACCGTGACCGCAAATATCGACGTAAGTGTGACGCCAGAGAACGATCCACCAGTGGCAGGCAGCACGTCTTACACGGTGCATGAAGATAATTCGATCACCATCAGTAACGAACAACTATTGGCTAACTCATCTGACGTCGAAGGCGAAGTAGCAATCGACAGCGTCAGCTACAGCGGCTCAGATGGCGTGTTCCAAGACAATGGTGATGGTACTTACACCTTCTCGCCAAACGAGAACTTCAATGGTGAAGTGAGCCTAGATGTTGTCGTGGTCGATGAAGACGGTGCGACGGATTCAACCACCGCAGGTATTACGGTACTTGAGGTGAACGATCCACCAATCGCAGGCGCGACCAGCTACTCAGTGAACGAAGACGAAGTCATCACCATTAGCTCTGAGCAGCTATTGGCGAATGCTTCTGATGTTGAAGGTGAGGTGGCGATTGATAGCGTCAGCTACAGCGGCTCTGACGGTATCTTTACTGACAACGGCGATGGCACATTCAGCTTCGCGCCAAACGAAAACTTCAACGGTGATGTTAGCCTAGATGTGGTCGTGATCGATGAAGATGGTGCAACGGTAGCAACCAATGCAAATATTGATGTATTGCCAATCAACGATGCTCCAGTATCAGGTGATTTGGCTTACAGCGTGGATGAAGATGGTTCTATCACCCTCAGCCAAGAGCAACTTCTTGCTCAAGCCGGCGACGTAGATGGCGACGACCTAACCGCATCCAACCTGACAGTTGATGGCAATGCGACCGTTGTTGCGAACGACGATGGCAGCTTCACTATCACACCGGATGCGGACTTCAATGGCGACATTGATCTGAGCTTCGACATTACGGACGGTGATGCAACCATTCAAGCCACTGCCGATCTGACTGTGAACCCAGTAAACGACCTACCAACGGTTGGTCAGCCACAGTTCGTCACGCAAGAAGACACCAGCTTCACCTTTACCGAAGAGCAACTGCTGCAAAATGCAGGTGATATCGATGGTGATAACCTAACGGTTGAGAACGTTGCTTCTGACAGTGGTACGTTAGTCGACAACGGTGACGGCACGTACACCTTCGCTCCGAATGAAAACTTCGATGGCAACGTGAACGTAACGTTTGATGTCAACGATGGAACCGCTACCGTGCCAGCAGAAGCGAACATTGATGTTCAATCTGTGGTTGATATGCCAGAGCTGTCGATTGCTTCAGACTTGGTGATTGCCTCTGATAACTTCGAGTCTGGCTCGAACGGTTGGAACGCGAACACCGAAAGTTCACAAGGCTTCGAAACGGGCGACATGCTGGGTCGTATTGGTGGCACTGGCGGTGATGAAACGGTCAGCAAAACCTACGAGATCCCAAGTGATGTTAATGAAGTGAATATATCGTTTAGCTTCTACGAAATCGATTCTTGGGATGGCGAGTCGTTCCAAATCTTTGTGGGTGGCGAACAGCTAACCACCTTGGAGAACTCCGCGTTCCGTACTCAAGATGGTACGACAACGCTATACGATTCTGACGGTAACGAAGTGGGTGAAGTGATCCACGGAGCCTCTCAACGTGAAGGCTTCAGTGGTTGGAATGACCAAGCTCACCAAATCAACCTGACGGTTCCTGTCGAGGATGGCGAACTGCAACTCGGCTTCGGTTCAACCTTGAATCAAGACGTTTGGGATGAATCGTTTGGTATCGACAACATCGAAATCACGGTAGCGGATGCGGATTACCAAATTATTGGTACCGAAGATACACCAGTGCCGCTTGATATCGATGCAGCGTTAAGCGATACCGATGGTTCAGAAAACCTCTCAATCTTGATTGAAGATGTGCCAGAAGGCAGCGCACTATCAGCGGGTGTCGATAATGGTGACGGCACTTGGTCACTACAACCAGGCGAGCTAGAAGGACTAGAGTTTATCCCTTCTGCGGACTTCAACGGCGATGTGACGCTAACCGTAAATGCAACCTCTACGGATGTGGATACAGGTACAACGGCGACAGCGACGCAAGATGTGACGATTCATATCTCGCCAACCAATGATGCACCAGAAGTAACGGGTGACATCACTGCAGTCACTGCCGAAGACAACAGCATTACGCTAACTCAAGAGCAGTTACTGGAGCACGCTGTTGATATCGATGGCGATGACTTAAGTGCAATCAACCTGAGCACCAATGATGAAAATGCAACGGTTGAAATGAACGAGGATGGCAGCTTCACCATTACTCCAAGCGAGAACTTCTACGGCGACATTGAGTTTAGTTACGATGTCACGGATGGCGAAGAAGTGGTTGCTGCTGGTCTTGACCTAACCGTGACACCAGTCAATGACGCTCCAGAGCCACAAGAGCAAGCGTTCACCGTGGGTGAGGACGGTCTTCTTACCTTTACAGATGCAGACCTATTAACAGGCGCGACGGATGTAGAAGGTGACAACCTAACAGTTGAAGGCGTGACTTACACTGGCGCGGACGGTGTCCTAACCGACAATGGTGATGGCACGTACAGCTTCGCGCCAAACGAAAACTTCAATGGCGACGTGAACTTCACCTTTGATGTTTCTGATGGCACGGATACCGTGACCGCAAATATCGATGTAAGCGTGACGCCAGAGAACGATCCACCGGTGGCAGGCAGCACGTCTTACACTGTGCATGAAGACAACTCGATCACCATCAGTGATGAGCAACTACTGGCTAATTCGTCTGATATCGAGGGTGATGTTGCGATCAGTAGCGTGAGTTACAGCGGTAACGACGGTGTGCTAGAAATTAATGGCGATGGTACTTACACCTTCTCACCAAACGAAAACTTTACAGGCGATGTTAGCCTAGATGTTGTCGTGGTTGACGAGGACGGCGCGGTTGATACAACAACAGCGGGTATTATCGTTCTTGAGGTGAACGATCCACCAATCGCAGGTACAACCAGTTACACCATTGATGAAGATGAAGTCATCACCATCAGTGCAGAACAGTTGTTGGCAAACTCTTCCGATATTGAAGGTGAGGTAGCACTAGATAGCGTGAGCTACAGTGGCAGCGAAGGTATCTTTACCGACAATGGTGATGGTACGTTCAGCTTTGCACCAAACCAAAACTTCAATGGTGAAGTGAACCTTGATGTTGTAGTCGTGGACGAAGATGGTGCGACCGCTTCGACGACGGCAAACATTGATGTTCTGCCAATCAATGATGCCCCAGTATCGGGTGACTTGGCTTACAGTGTCGACGAAGACAACTCAATCACGCTAAGCCAAGAGCAGCTTCTCGCTCAAGCAACGGATGTAGAAGGTGATGCACTAACCGCTTCCAACCTAGTGGTTGACGGTGATGCGACGGTTACGGCTAATGACGATGGTAGCTTTACCATTACGCCCGACGCGAACTTCAATGGCGACATTGATATCACGTTTGATATCAGTGATGGTTCTGACACCTTGGTCGCGACGGCAGATCTAACGGTTAATCCAGTTAACGACCTACCACAGCCAGAAGATCAAGCGTTCACCATTGGTGAAGATGGCGTGTTGACCTTTACTGATCAAGACCTGTTGGATGGTGCAACCGATATCGATGGCGATGACCTATCGGTAGAAGGTGTCACATACACTGGCGCGGACGGTGTTCTTACTGACAATGGCGATGGCACATACAGCTTCGCACCGAACGAAAACTTCAATGGCGACGTAAACTTTACCTTCGATGTTTCCGATGGCACGGACACCGTGACCGCGAATATCGATGTGAGTGTGACGCCAGAGAATGATCCACCAGTGGCAGGCAGCACGTCTTACACAGTGCATGAAGATAACTCGATCACCATCAGTGATGAACAGCTACTAGCGAACTCATCGGATATTGAAGGTGATGTATCGATTGATAGCGTGAGCTATAGCGGTAACGATGGTGTGCTGGAAATCAACGGTGATGGCACGTACACCTTCTCGCCAAACGAGAACTTCAATGGCGAAGTGAGCCTAGATGTTGTTGTAATCGACGAAGATGGCGCGACGGATTCAACTACCGCAGGTATCACGGTACTTGAGGTGAACGATCCGCCAATCGCAGGCACAACCAGTTACACCATTGATGAAGATGAAGTCATCACCATCAGTGCAGAACAGTTGTTGGCAAACTCTTCCGATATTGAAGGTGAGGTAGCACTAGATAGCGTGAGCTACAGTGGCAGCGAAGGTATCTTTACCGACAATGGTGATGGTACGTTCAGCTTTGCACCAAACCAAAACTTCAATGGTGAAGTGAACCTTGATGTTGTAGTCGTGGACGAAGATGGTGCGACCGCTTCGACGACGGCAAACATTGATGTTCTGCCAATCAATGATGCTCCAGTATCGGGTGACTTGGCTTACAGTGTCGACGAAGACAACTCAATCACGCTAAGCCAAGAACAATTGTTGGCACAAGCAACGGATGTAGAAGGTGATGCACTAACCGCTTCTAACCTAGTGGTTGACGGTGATGCGACGGTTACGGCTAATGACGATGGTAGCTTTACCATTACGCCTGACGCGAACTTTAATGGCGACATTGATATCACGTTCGATATCAACGATGGCAGCGATACTATCGTTGCAACGGCGGACCTAACGGTTAACCCAGTTAATGACTTGCCGCAGCCAGAAGATCAAGCGTTCACTATTGGTGAAGATGGTGTGTTGACCTTCACTGACCAAGATCTGCTTGATGGCGCAACGGATATTGATGGTGATGACCTATCGGTAGAAGGTGTCAATTACACTGGTGCCGATGGTGTCCTAACCGATAACGGTGATGGTACCTACAGCTTTGCTCCAAACGAGAACTTCAATGGTGATGTGAACTTTACCTTCGATGTTTCTGATGGCACGGATACCGTGACCGCAAATATCGACGTAAGCGTGACGCCAGAGAACGATCCTCCGGTTGCGGGCAGCACGTCTTACACAGTACATGAAGACAACTCGATCACCATCAGTGACGAGCAACTACTGGCTAATTCGTCGGATATTGAAGGCGACGTAGACATCAGTAGTGTGACTTACAGTGGCAACGATGGCGTCTTCCAAGACAATGGCGATGGTACGTACACCTTCTCTCCAAACGAGAACTTCAATGGCGAGGTCAGCCTAGACGTTGTGGTTGTCGATGAAGAGGGTGCGACAGACTCAACCACTGCGGGTATCACAGTACTTGAGGTGAACGATCCACCAATCGCAGGTGCGACAAGTTACTCTGTCAATGAAGACGAAGTCATTATCTTCACGGAAGAGCAACTGCTAGCGCAATCAAGCGATGTGGAAGGTGACGTGAGCCTAGAAAGCGTCTCTTACAGTGGTAGCGACGGCATTCTAACGGCGAATGACGATGGCACTTACAGCTTCGCACCAAATGAAAACTTCAACGGTGGCGTAAGTCTCGATGTGGTAGTCGCTGATGAAGACGGTGCAACTGCGACAACCAACGCGAACATTGATGTATTGCCAGTCAACGATGCTCCGGTATCTGGCGACTTGGCTTACAGCGTCGATGAAGACGGTTCAATCACATTGAGTCAAGAGCAGTTACTGGCTCAAGCGGGTGACGTAGACAGCGATAATCTAGAAGCAGTGAACTTAACCGCGGTAGCCAATGCAACCGTTGTTGAGAACCAAGATGGTAGCTTTACGATTACGCCTGATGCGAACTTCAATGGCGATATCGACCTAAGCTTCGACTTGATTGATAACGATGGTGCGAGCGTGGAAGTGGGCGTTGACCTAACGGTGAACCCAATTAACGATGCGCCGCAATCAACGCCAGTGAATATTGCTGGCACCGAAGATACCACCATTCTTATCACGCAGGATATGTTGCTTGCTAACGCGACAGACATCGACAACACCTACGATGAACTGTCTGCTGTCGACCTAGTGATTGATGAGCAATACGGTGACTTGCTAGACAACGGTGATGGTACTTGGTCATTCACTCCGGCTGAAAACTTCAATGGTGATGTGCCAATGTCGTTTGGCGTCAGCGATGGTGATTTAGTTACGCCGGTTGAAGGCAATCTAAACATCGAAGCGGTTAACGATGCACCAGAAGCGCCAACCATCCAGATGCAAGGCGAAGAAGATGTGGTCATGGTGATTGACCCTGCTTACATCGCTGATCAAGTTACGGATCTTGATGGTGACGAAATCAGCGTAGAAAGCATCACGGTTCGTGCTCCTGCAAACGCGACATTAACCCAGCAACCAGATGGTATGTACCACTTGGTGACCACTCAAGACTTCAATGGTTTGGTGGAACTGGGCTACACCGCGACGGATGGTGAAGAAGTGGTTGAAGGTTCGTTGAATGTGGATGTTATTCCAGTCAACGATGCTCCATTCAATGTGGGTAATGCCTTTATGGCAACCGACGAAGATGGCGCATTCACCTTCGACGCTGGCGACCTGATGAACTTGTTCGGCGATATCGATACTGAAAACCTAGTCGTATCACGCATTATCACCGCAGAAGGTGAAGATGGTGGTGAGGTAACAGACAACGGTGACGGTACTTGGACGTTCACACCGACTGGCGATTTTGCAGGGGTTTCTGACTTGCAAGTTGTGGTAAGTGACGGTGAGTTTGAAACAGTACTTGATGTACCAGTGTTTGTTCGCCCTGTTGCGGATGGCGCGGTCATCACAACCGACCATGATGGTCCGTTAGTCTTCGGTGAGGACGAAACGGGTCACCTAGGCTTGAATGTCGGTCTAATCGACGATTCAGAAACGCTAAGTAACCTAGTGATGACTGGTTTCCCTGTTGGCTTCGAAGTTACGGATGGTGTGAACACCATTACCATCACGGAACCGGGTCAATACATCGACTTGAACGAGTGGGATATCTCAGACCTGCAAATGACGCCTCCGGCTGACTTTAATGGCGAGTTCTTCGTAACCGTGACCGCAACAACGGTGGATTACGGTGATGAGCCAGAAGAGTTTGAAGATGGCATCGATTCAGGTGACTTCGAAACCCTAGCGGGTGAGCCAGTTATCCTAACCGCAGATGACCTAATCGGATTGGCAGAGAATGTGGACGCTGACGCGGGTGATGAAGTGAAATTCGTTCACCTAGCTGATCGCAGCCAAGGTGAGATTGTCGATAACGGTGATGGCACATGGACATTCAATCCAGCACCAGGCTTTACTGGTGAAGCGGATATCGCTTATGTGATTGATAAAGACGGTGTGCTTCATGATGAGCAAACGGGTGTGGTCGTGAAAGAAGATGCGCCACAAGAGAATGCTTCTCCAGAAATCGACAGTATTTCTACCACAGAAATGGCAGCGGATGGCACCTTGTCGTTCACCAATGATGACATGCTATCGACCTTGAGCGATGCAGAAGGCGACAGCTTGAGCATTGAGTCAGTGAGTCTAATGGAAGGTCAAGGTGTGATAGAGACCGATAACCAAGGTAACTACCAATTCACACCAGCAGAAGGCTACACCGGAGATGTTCAAGTTGGTTTCATTGCAACTGACGGTGAAAACCGCATTGAGAGCTTCTTTAATGTCGACATCCAAGGTGAAGGTGAAACCACAACCAGCGAAGGCTACGCACTGGCTGATGATGGCTCACTAACACTAACGGAAGCACAGTTGATTGATGAGCTTGGCATTAGCCCTTCAGCAGAAGTGTTGGATGTCGCCGATGCAAACGATGCTGGTTTCTTCGCGAAATCAGGTGATGAAGAGTGGACATACTGGCCGAATGATGACTTCGATGGCAATTTAGCTATGGATGTTCAGGTCAACGACAACGGTGAAGTATCGACTCAGAATCTGAGCATCCAAGTTGCGGACGATTCAGCGCAAAGCGACGAGCCACAAATCCAAACTGCTCAAGCATCATCAGAGCAGCAAGTCGGCGAAGCGCAACAGCCTGAAGAGCAAGCAGCAAACGGTGCAGACAGTGAAGATGAGAGCGCAGCTGATGTGACTGCAGCACCAGGCGATACCATTTCTATCTCGGTTCCAGATGAGGTCAGTGGTAACGAATCGGTGGATTATGCAGAAATGTCCGGTCTACCTGATGGTGCATCAGTAAGCAACGCACTGGATAATGGCGATGGCAGCTTCACATTAAGTGGCAACCTGAACCAACCAGTATCGGTTGACTTACCAGAAGGTTACGAAGGTACGAGCGAAATCCAATTCCAAGGTTACGACGAATTGGGCAACGCGGTAGAAGGTGCGAGTGGCACAGTTGAAGTTGAAGTCGATGATCAATACACCATGCAAGGTTCTGCTCAAGATCAGCAACCAGACATGGCGGGTATGGAATCTGGCGGCAGCGACTGGACAAGTGCGGGAGGTCAAGATCAAGGTGTCGACTTCACGGATGACTCTGGCAGCTTCGACTCGGATACTCAAACGGGTACTGACCAAGGCAACGATTTCGATCAAAGCTCAATGTAACCAGTCCTAGACAAGGGCAGTGTCATTGCTGCCCGAACCAAAGCCATGCAGAGCCTACTTTGCATGGCTTTTTTGTTGGGTTTCTTTCTATGAGCTTTAGAAAAAACTTGGAAATTGAAAAAAGTATTCTTAGCTAGTTAAAGAGTGGGTTACAAGGAGGAGCGATATGTACCGTTATGTCAGTTCGCCAAAAGCATCGAAGTACATAGTGCCACCACCACAGCATCGTGAGTTGTCGAGTATCGATGTGCCGGAGTCAGAACTAGAGATGCGTGAAATTCTGAACAATTGGTTTGCCGATGGATTGGCGCCCATCATTCAAAATGAAGACAATTACATCTCTGCTAATGAGCAACAGCGCTTTGAGCAACTCAGCCGTACGGTGGGCGTGCTACTGCGTAATAAAGATTACTACTTCGCCACCAAGCGGATTCTCTCGTTGTGGGAGCAAGACTGCTTAGAAACGACTTACGTTAATTATCTGATTTTACGTAGTGAGCGCATACCATACTTCGAATAAGTCCCATTTCTTAGCTTGAAATAGTCGTTTACATGGTTTTCTTAGTAACTTTTGATACCTGTATTTAACATTTTTGTAAACATCGTTATATTTAAGGCTCATCGTTGTCAGGAGTTTATGGATGAACCTTACGATATCAGGGAAGTTGCAGCTCAGTTTTGTGCTGCTAGCCGTACTTTTTATGGCATCAGCGGTATTCACGTATCGCAACGTCACCACCGTAGAGCAATACGCCTCTTCGTTACTTAAATCCGATTTACCGACCGTCGACACCAGTCGCGGTATCCAACAGTCCGTTCAAGCGTCGCTGTCTTCTATTCGAGCCTACATGTTGCTAGGTGGCGATGAAGAGGCGAGCGCCCGTCTGAGTGGGGACGTGCGTAATATCATGGCGTCAACAGACGAGTCGCTTCCGACTTTGCAGGCTTTGATCTCTGAACAGGATTTTCAAGCGATTCAAACCCAGTGGGACGCGGTAAAAGTCTCTTTAAACAAGTTGATTGAACTCAGCCACAGTGACGAGAACTTGCCTGCGCACAACCTCTTTATTAACGAAGCGGCACCCATTGCAGAAGTGGCACTTGATCAGCTTCAAAGCTTAATCAATGAAGAGTCAGGAAACCCATTTGGTGGGGACAGAAAACGTCTGTTTAAAGTCTACGCCGACAGCTATACCTCGCTCGCTAATGCACTGTCTGCTTTGCGAGATTTCCTGTTGTACGGGCAGCAAGATCATTTGGACAAATACCACGACTTGATTAAGTACCACAATCAGTCCGTGGCGGAAATCGACAGTAAACTCGACAGACTGACTGATAACGACCAATCATTGTGGTCACTGTTTAAGGAAATGCAGCAACTGTACTTTCCTTTAGCAGAGCAGGTAATTGCATTGCGTCAATCGCCAGAGTGGAACGAATCAAACTTGTTAATGGCGAATGAACTGTTGCCAGCAGCGGATGCACTAGACCAAAGTTTAGAAACAATCGTATTAGCTCAGCAAAGTCGTGCAGATCAAAGCGGACAGGGTATTAATCAGTCGATCAAGAACGTACTGACCACTATGTTGATTGCTGCGGCATTGGTTTTGTTTGCCGCAGTAGCGATTTCAAAATACATGGGCAATACCATTGGTCGCCGAGTGAAAAACTTATCGGAGCGAGCCAAGACGATCGCTTCAGGGGACGTTTCTCAGCCTCCGCTCACCGTTGTTGGGAAAGATGAATTGGCTGACCTTACCGATTCGATTAACCGCATGAACCAATCGTTAGCGAGCATCGTGGCAGGGGTGAGTGAGAAAGCGCACCAAGTGGATACCAGCATGGGGGCTTTATTGGAATCGGCGCAAGTCACTTCATCGAATGTTGAACAGCAACAGACCAGCATTGTTGAAATGGGAAGCCAATTGGATGAAATCGCTTTAGCCGCGCGTAACACCCTAGATCAAGCCAATCAATCGGTGCAGAAGCTTTCTGATTCAAAAGGCGAGATTGAACAAGGTCGCGATGCACTAGAGCAAAACAAAGTCACCATGGAAAGCTTACATGGCAGCATTGAAGCCGCGAGCACGCAAGTGACGCAGTTAAGCAAAGAGAGCGAAGCCATTGGTCGAGTGACGGAAGTGATTGAAGGCTTAGCAGAACAAACTAACTTACTGGCATTGAATGCCGCGATAGAAGCAGCGCGTGCGGGTGACCAAGGACGAGGCTTTGCGGTTGTGGCGGACGAAGTACGCATGTTAGCGACGCGCACTACTCAATCGACGACAGAAATAAACGGCATTATCAATGCGATTCAACGCTCGACCAATTCGGTGGTTGAGGAGATAGAACACAGCCAATCACTTGCGGAGCAGGGCGCTGAGCACATTGAAAAAGCGGTAACTCGTTTGCTTGTCACGACCGAGCAAATTGGTTCTTTGAATGAACAAATGGCAGAGCTTGCGGCAGCGGCAGAGCAGCAATCTCATGCGACCAACTCGATCACTGGATTGATGTCCGGTATTACTCAATCAGTAGATGAGGTTTCGAATAACAGCCAACGTGCATCAGAGACATCATTGCAAGTAAAAGAGCAAGTTACCGAGCTGAATCAACAGATGGCAACTTTTAAAACGGCGTAGATAAGGTTTACGCCTGTTCATCTACTTTTGAACGTTAACCAAATAGTAAAAAAGCCCCAATCCTTTTTACACAAAAAGGGTTGGGGCTTTTTGTTGGATGATACGCCGATATTCGTCTACTTGCTCATTGGATTTAGCTATTTAAATCATAGCTAAAACCAAATTTTCTTCATCGAGTCGGAGTCGTAATATGACTCCATCGGCAGCAAATACTGCAAAAGAATTTTTAAACTTTATACCAATCCCGGTAAGAGAATCGTTCGTTACTACGATTGGTATTATCCTTCTAGGAGCAAGATTATGAACAAACAAGTAAGCCTAATTGGTCTAGACAGCGAACAATCAGCACAACTAGCTCAACAGTTAAATCAACTGCTAGCGCATTACCAAGTGTTGTACATGAACTCTCGCGGTTACCACTGGAACATCAAAGGTGCGCAATTCTTCGAACTGCATGTAAAATTTGAAGAGATCTACACTGATCTACAAACAAAAATCGATGAGCTTGCAGAGCGTATTCTAACTTTGGGTCATACGCCAGCGCACGCATTCAGCAACTACTTAGAAGCAAGTGAAATTAAAGAACATCAAAACGCGACTTCTGGTGAGGAGTGTGTACAAGGTCTGGTTCAAGGCTTTAGCGTTCTACTTCTAAAACAGCGTGAGATTCTACAAAACGCGGGTGAAGCAGATGACGAAGGTACAGCGGCATTGATGGGTGACTACATCCGTGAGCAAGAAAAATTAATGTGGATGCTTAACGCCTACCTACAAGGCTAAGCAGCGCATCACCCAAGCAATCCTTGGGAACGCATGAAACAATCGGGAATAAGTCATAAGGGGCACGTTGGTGCCCCTTTTTTGTGTGCGTATTTTATATGTGTGCTTTATTTGCGTGGTAAGGATTGGAAACGGCTCAATAAATCGCTGAGTTCATTAATCGCCAACGAGGCTGAATCATTGAAGGTTTCTTGATTACCGTGATGAACAAGGCAAGAGGGCATCTGCGCGTTATACGCTGCCTGCAAGTCGTAAAGGTAATCGCCGACATAAAGCACTTCGTCCGGCATCAAACGCCACTCTTTCGCCAATACCTGCAGAGACAAAGGGTCTGGCTTGGGCGGGAAGCATTCACGAGTGATGACTCGTTCCACTGAGATTTGGTTGTGTTCTAGTTTGCGCTGCGTGGCGATTTGGCAGTTGCGCGTCACGATAGCGGTTTTGATTTCATTTTGATGCAAGTGGGCGAGCAATTCATGGCAGCCAATCATTGGAGCAGACTGCTCAGCATCAGAAATCTCGTAATCAAATATCACGTTATGAGCGTGCTCTCGATGATGAGGATGCTCAAGTGCGTCGACAAAATCCAATAGATCTTCACTTTGCGGACAACCTAGCTGTTGTCGCAATTCTCCGAAGTTCATATCAGAACTCACCAAGGTGTTGTCTAAATCAAACACCACGGCTTTAATTTTATCGAGCTGTAAAGGGAATGGAATCATAATGACCTCGTACAACTTAACCGAACTATCGTTTTAAAAAACAAAAGGTTATTGTTAAGTTTAGATTCTTCTGCTTAGATTGTACGAAAATAAATCAACCATGTATCACAAAACAAGGACGCGCATGATCATTCCTAAACCATTACAAAAAGGCGACACCATCGGCTTTTTCTCGCCATCCTCCCCAGCCACGGTATTTGCACCAGCGCGTTTTGAGCGTGCCAAAGCGTACGTGGAATCTCATGGTTACCAGCTAAAAGCAGGCAGCTTAACGGGTAAAACTGACCAATATCGCTCGGGTTCGATTCAAGAGCGAGTAGAAGAATTGAATGCGCTGATTCGTGATCCCGAAGTGCGCTGTATTATGTCGACCATTGGCGGTAACAACAGTAACTCATTGCTGCCTTACATTGATTACGAGGCATTGAAGAAAGATCCCAAGATCATTGTTGGCTATTCGGATGTGACGGCTCTACTCATGGGCATTTACGCACAAACTGGCATCGTTACTTTTTATGGTCCTGCTTTGGTGGCATCTCTGGGTGAATTCCCACCACTGGTGGACGAGACCTTCGCTTCGTTCGAATCGATAGTGAATACGTTAGATGGCTTGGCGCATCAATACACAATGCCTCAAGGGTGGACAGATGAATGGATAGAGTGGGGCGAGCAAGATCGCGCAAAGCAAACCTTGCAAAACCAGTGGCACTTCAAAGGTGAAGGCAAGATCACCGGACGTTTGATTGGTGGCAACCTCAATACCATGACGGGTATTTGGGCAAGTAAGTTTATGCCGAGTATCGAACAAGGCGATATTTTGCTAGTGGAAGATTGTTTGCAGGGCATTGAAACGGTCGAACGCTCTTTTGCGCTGCTCAAGCTTTCTGGCGTGTTTGATAAAGTTGGTGCGATTGTGCTCGGCAAGCATGAAAAGTTCAACGATAAAGGCACAGGACGAGCACCTATAGATGTGTTGCTAGAAGTGCTTAACGGTCAACCGCTGCCGATTTTGTATGATTTTGATAGCTGTCATACCCACCCAATGCTCACCGTTCCATTGGGCTCGACCATGACGCTCGATTTTGACAATGAAACGGTGACAGTGAGTTTAAAGAGCTAGCTTTTTTGACTAGCTCTTGAGAGAAAACTATTTCTCCTCAAGACGAAAGATTTTGCCGCTGTCGGTAGAAAAGTAGATATAACCATCGGGGCTGATGGTTATATCTCTTACTCGCTCACCAAGATTCTCCATCAATCTTTTTGATTCGGTGAGCTTGCCATTCTCAATAGAAACCACGTTGATGTGCGCTAGTTTCAATGCACCGGCGAGGATTTTTCCGTCCAACTCTGGGTATTTATCGCCACGGTACAAGATCATATTGCTGGGTGCGATAGAAGGGATGTATACCAACTTTGGATCTTCCATTCCCGGTAACGACTTAGCTTCCCCGACGTCCAACGGACCCCAATATTCTTTACCATGAGAGACTTTTGCCCAGCCGTAGTTCGCACCTTTCTTGATTAGATTAATTTCATCGCCGCCGCGCGGCCCATGTTCAATCGACCACAGCTGTTTTGTTGCTTCGTCGTAAAACATACCTTGTGGGTTGCGGTGCCCGTAACTCCATATCTCAGGACGAGCTTCGGAAGGTTTGAATGGGTTGTCTTGCGGAACCGAACCATCAAGGTTGAGACGAAGAATACTGCCAGCATGGGTTTGAGTGTTTTGCCCATTATCACGTTCGCCACGGTCGCCGATTGAGAAGTAAACTTTGTCGTCAACAAATGAAATTCGACTGCCGTAGTGACGCCCTGTGTCGGTGATGGCATCAGCAACAAAGAGATCTTTCCAACCTACAAGCTGATTGTTTTGCAATTGCGCCGTCGCTAACGCCACCGTATTGCCTTTACTCGTTCGCTTGCTGTAGGTAAAGAAGAGTTGCGGGTTTTGCTTATCGGCATTCGGTGCGAGCGCGACATCCAATAAGCCAGCTTGCCCACTGGTGTTCACATCGGGGACGTTAAACAGCTTTTGAGGTTTGCCTGTGGTGATATCCAGCAACGAAACCGTACCGTTCTTTTCATTAACGATAACGCGTTGGCTATCTAAGAACTCGATCCCCCAAGGGATCTGAAATCCATTCGCCACTTCGTTAGCGCGGTATTCGGCAGCGTTGGCAGAAAAGGATAAACAAGCGAGTAGGGCAGCAGCAATCGTTCTCATGGTTCCTTCCAATATGAATCGTATTAATACTTAAAAGCTAACACTAAAAGACTATGTTTGGCAGAGATTCACTTGTATATGAATGTAAAAAATCCCCGATACGAGATCGGGGATTGAATTAAGGCTAGAGAATTGTTTAGTTAGCGAGATTACATCGCTTCTTCGAAGATCTTAGAAATTTCTTCGTGAGTTGCTTGTTTAGGGTTAGTGAAACCACAAGCGTCTTTCAGTGCGTTGTCTGCTAGTGTTGGGATGTCTTCTAGTTTCGCACCAAGCTCTTTGATACCTGCTGGGATACCCACATCTTTCGCTAGAGTAACGATAGCGTCGATTGCTGCCGCTGCACCTGCTTCAGCAGACATGCCTTCTACGTTTACGCCCATTGCTTTTGCTACGTCACGTAGGCGCTCAGGACATACTTGCGCGTTGTAACGCTGTACGTGAGGTAGAAGAATCGCGTTACAAACACCGTGTGGAAGGTCATAGAAACCACCTAGCTGGTGTGCCATTGCGTGTACGTAACCTAGAGACGCGTTGTTGAATGCCATACCCGCCATGAACTGCGCGTATGCCATTTGTTCACGAGCTTCTAGATCTTCACCGTTTTTCACTGCTGTGCGTAGATAAGCCTGGATAAGCTCAATCGCTTTAATTGCTACCGCATCAGTGATTGGTGTTGCTGCGATAGATACGTAAGCTTCAATCGCGTGAGTTAGGGCATCCATACCTGTTGCCGCAGTTAGCGAAGCAGGTTTAGCTAGCATTAGCTCTGGATCGTTTA
This sequence comes from Vibrio sp. Vb1127, assembly GCF_033338735.1. Classification (NCBI taxonomy): domain Bacteria; kingdom Pseudomonadati; phylum Pseudomonadota; class Gammaproteobacteria; order Vibrionales; family Vibrionaceae; genus Vibrio; species Vibrio sp. Vb1127. Next base: position 60,749 of record NZ_JAWOTF010000007.1, read on the forward strand.
CCGAGATAAGCGGTGTTGTGTGCTTATCAACGATAGCCATCTTGATGTGACGCTCTTCGTCAGTGATGATGCAGAAACGCGTCATTTCAGATGCAGTACCTGCCGTCGTGTTGATTGCGATAAGTGGCATCATTGGTTTTGCAGACTGGTCTACGCCTTCGTAATCTGCGATTTTGCCGCCGTTAGAAGCAACAAGCGCGATACCTTTCGCACAGTCGTGTGGTGAACCACCACCTAGAGAGACAACGAAGTCACATTCGTTATCAGTAAGAAGTGCTAAGCCGTCGTTAACGTTGCTGATAGTTGGATTTGGTTGAGTACCATCAAACACAACGGTTGCTACATCGCGCTCAGTGAGAAGGTCTTGAACTTGTTTGACTACACCGATTTGGTTAAGGATCTTATCCGTAACGATCAAACCTTTTTTAAAGCCTTGAGATTGGATGCTGTCTGCTGCGTCTTTCAAACAACCAGCGCCCATTAGGTTTACCGTAGGGATAAAAAATGCACTTGTCATATTGGATAGCTCCGTCGTTATTTTTAATAATCTTTCTTAATTTGCCATTTACTGTCGCACATTCGTTTCCAGATTGAAGTTGATCTGAAGCAAGTTTACCTACTTAGAGGTACTTGCAAGAGAAAAACTGTGACAGTGATCTTGTTGCACTGCGTATAAGTGCAACACTGATATAAAGTAGAACAAATATGAAACTATGGACGCAAACGATTGGCAGAAATTGACTTCTGACGCGGATATATCTCTAAATTCGACTAAAGTATAAAAAATCCCCATTAATAACTTAATTATCAATGGGGATAGGGAAGTGTTTTATAAGCTAACTACTAATAATTAAGCTATTTTAATCAGTTTTGATACTAATTTTTCGATACCTGAAGCCGCTTGAGAGATATTCTCTGCCAACATGTAAGCAGGGGTTGAAAGTACGAGGTGTTTTTCATCAAAAATGATGCCTTCGACAGGGCACGTGGTGTGTTCACCGCCCATTTGATTAAATGCTATTGAGACTGCCTCATCGTTGCCTACCGTTCCTTTCACGCCTTGCTCATAAATCATCGGAATAATGACAGGAGAAATACACAGATAGCCAGCTGGTTTCTTCGCATTAGCAAACGCGCGACAAGCTTGAGCTACGTGTGTGTTAATGGAGCACTCCGCACCTGAAACGGCGAAGTCGGTTAAGTTTTTCGCAGCACCAAATCCACCTGGAAGCAGTAGGGCATCGTATTCATCAACGTTAAGTTTGGCAACATCGTCAATGTTTCCGCGTGCGATACGAGCTGATTCGATCAGTACGTTACGGGCTTCATCCATTTCGTCACCAGTTAGGTGATTGATGACGTGGAGTTGGTCAATGTTAGGTGCAAAGCAGTGCCAAGTTGCCCCTGCTTTCTCGATGGCGTAGAGCGCCAACACTGCTTCGTGGATCTCAGAACCGTCGTAAACGCCTGAACCACTTAAAATGACTGCGACTTTTTTCATGTTTGGATTCCTTTACTCTGAACGTTCCTTAGATTGCTCTTCGCTATCTAGACCATGCGTTTCCGAGTGTGTTTTAACGTTTTCACTCTCGTCGTCATCTTCATCATAGTAGCGCACAACAAAGGGTGTAAGCATAACACTAGAGGGCAGAAAATGTTTCATATCAACTCCAACGGCTTAATAGAATGATTTTTATACTGATTTTTATAAAACAGTACGTTGAACCTGATCATTTTTGAGTTAAGCTGACGTTTCCTTTGGCATTCGTGAGTGGTAGGTCACATGAAATCAGTGCAATTTCGTTTCACACTTTATGGTTGTATCGCGATTCTCTCTTGGAGTTGTCTGCTTGGCATCGCGAGGTTGGTTACGGAGAGTTTAGGTCCTGTAGGCGGGGCAGCCATGTTGTACTCTCTTAGCTCTGTTTTCCTTCTTATCGTGGTCGGTATTCCAAAGTTGTCTTACTTTTCTCCCAAGTATCTTGTGCTTGGTGGTGCGATGTTCGTTTGTTATGAAATATTTCTCGCTTTATCTTTGGGATATTCCAACTCGCGCGCGCAGGCAATTGAGGTGTCGATTGTCAACTACCTTTGGCCCGCACTGACGGTTTTATTTGCGGTCCTTGGCAGCAATAAAAAAACAAACTGGTTGCTTTATCCAGCAGTTACGCTGGCGTTTGTTGGGGTTGCTTGGACTGTGAGCGGTGAGAATGGCTTATCCATAACTCAGATCATGTCCAATGTTAGTAGTAACCCTCTGGTATATTTTATGGCTTTTGCTGGGGCGGTTATATGGGCTTTTTATTGCAACTTAACCCAAAAGCAGCAATCTAAACATAATGCGATTACCCTGTTTTTCATTGCAACAGCTGTTTCGCTTTGGATCAAATATGCGTTTACCGATGAGCCACCAATGACATTCAGTTGGGAAGCGATGGGGTACTTAGTGGCTTCTGCGGCTTTAATGGCTGGTGGTTATGGTTTATGGAACATCGCGATCGTTGGCGGCAATATGGTTTTTCTCGCCACCTTGTCTTACTTCACGCCCATTTTTTCCGCTTTATTTTCTTCTATTATTCTTGGCGTAACTCTGAGCCATAGCTTTTGGCAGGGCGTTGTGATGGTAACGGTGGGCTCGCTGATGTGTTGGTTAGTCACCAAAGAGAAGCGCGAAGCGGCTGGGTAAGTTACCAACGAGATCAGAGAATTTAAGTGAGCAACGAACAGATCTCCCTTGCGAGCTGTATTCGAATACGAAGCAACTAAATCGAAAAAATTAAAAAAGCTCCCGAGATTGGGAGCGTTTTATTGAGTTTTAACGGCTCTTTGGTGGCGCTCTAATAAGCGACGTTCAAGTGTAGTTGAAGCTTGAATCTGTGCTTCGACAGTCGCTTGATAAGCTGCTTACGAGTGTGCTCTAGTGTATCAAGCTCCAATGTGTCGTCATCAATATGTACGTCCACATTTACTCGTAGCTCTTGGCCCACCTTCGTTACGCCAGCCAGTTTCAATTGATGCTCAGTTACTTTTTCAATCTCAAGAACATCTTTGCCAACGCTCTGACACAGCTCTTTGCTTGGTGTCATCATTAGTAGTTCACGTAAGGCACCTACTAGCATATCGAACGGTACTTTGAGGAAATAAAAGCCCATTAAAACCATCATCATGGGGTCGGCATATACCGCATACTCAGAGAATGGCGTTAGTGAAACAGCCCAAGCCGAGATAAATCCTACGGTCACCGCCACACTCAACAAAGTATCCATTTGCCACTGTTTTTTCTCCGCTTCAATCAAGCCTGATGAGAAGCGGCGGCTGCGTTTCGCCATAAACCACCAAGCGTAACCACAACCGATAACATTCACGATGCCGAATAAGGTCGCAATAGAAGCATCGACCTGGCGACCTCCAGACATCAATGCTGATATCGCAGAGTAGAGAGAGAAGCTTACAACCACTAAAATGACGGCTGCTTTTATCGCAATAACGATTGGTTCTAAGACCGCTTTTCCAAATGGGAATACAGATTTTGAAGGCTTGTTAATATAGTAAGAAGCGGCCAGTGACAATAAAGTTAACAGTAAGCTGACCAAAGAGTAAACACCGTCAAAAACGATTACAATTGAGCCTACAAGCAAGCCAAGTACCATACCACCAGCAGCGAACCCAGATGCCAAAAGGGCTGAAATGGTTAGAATACGGTTTTCGTTTTTGCTTGTCCTGTCACACATAAAAGATGCCTTTGAATTTTAATACCTTACTATTCTTCGCTCATAAGGTAATTTAGGCAACCACAAAGTGACCAGTAACTAATCTAAAAAATTGCGTTTTTATTTATGTTCTTATAAAACAATGGCTTACTATGATTTCTTGGTGTCAGTAAAATTGACGCTCACTGATAAAATGTTTAGAAGTCAAATAAATACTCGCTCAATTTATCTGCTAACCACGTCATTGCTGGATGCTCAGTATGGCCGTTAGGTGAAAACATACAGTAGTCTTCTTGCGTCAAGCCGTATGTGTGTTTGATAACGGCGAGCTTCTGCTGACGAAGGTAATGGCGGATTAATGGTTCAGGAAGCACGCCCCAAGCGTCTTCTTCTAAGATGGTGTTCAGCATGTAGTCAAAACTCGAAAAACCAATATATCGAGTCGAGAAAGGTTGCAGTTCAGGGTTGTCTTTCTCATTTAGGTACACCATTAGTGCTTGCATCTGACTACGTAGATCTTCGTCTGAGACACGGCGCATCTTACTTAGGCGGTGTTCTACACTGCATACTGACATCATACGTATCTTACCTAAAGGGTTATATACGATACGAGGATCGTCTACTCGCTCATAATCAACGCCGAAAGCAAAATCTACTTGGTGGGTACTGACCAAGTTGGCTAAGTCGCCACTGGATGCCAAGATTAAGTTGAAGGTTGTTGAAGGAAAGCGGTTATTCAATGTATGAGATAATTCTTGCCAGAGATCATCAGGTAAGGAGTCGTCACGTGCTACCCAAACTTCCGCGTTAAACCCTTCCGAGATTTGAGCGCAGGTCTTTCTGACCCGTTGTGCGATGATAAGTAGGTGTTCGCAATCTTTGTAAATGGCTTTACCAGCTTCAGAGAGGGTGAGCTGGTTGCCAGTTCGGTTAAACAATTCAACGTCGAGATCTTTCTCTAATGCCTTAATCGACATACTGAGTTTGGTGCGATTGCAGTCGAGTTGCCTTGCCGCTTCAGAAACAGAACCACACTCAGCGATGGTGCAGAAGGCTTCTACTTGAGTTAAGTTCATGATTTGACACAACCAATAAATGAATTCAAATAATTTGGGTATTATGCAGATGCGCTCCCAAAGCCATGAAAGATTATCGAAAAAAACGCGAATCCGCCAGATAAGTCTATGGTCTTTTAACGGTTTTGCGGTAATCTATGTGGGTTACAAAAAGTGAACATGGAGGCCACGATGGCACAAGATTGGGACGGCTTAGCAAAAAACTGGGAATCAAATCCAGCAACAGAGCAATTTGCGCAGTCGGTGTTTGAGCAGTTACAACAGCTAACTCAGCTTGATGGCATTAAAGTACTAGATTTTGGATGCGGAACAGGGCAGTTAAGTCAACGATTGTCACCGATGGTTAAAGACATCGTAGCATTAGACGCATCGGAAGCCATGATTGAGGAACTCGATAAAAAAGAGCTCGTCAACGTAGAACCTGTGGTAGATGCACTATCTCGCGGCTTGGTCGCTCAGCACCCTGCGTTTCGTGGACAGTTCGATTTGGTGGTTGCATCATCAGTTTTAGCGTTCGTGGAAGACTTAGACGCGTCATTAACGATCTCGCATTCTCTACTTAACCACGGCGGCTATTTTGTTCATTTTGATTGGATTGCAGAATGTGAACAAGACGGTTTTACCCTTGCGAAGTCTGAGCGTGCACTGAAAGAAGCAGGCTTTACTGAAGTTGAATCGCAACACGTTTTTGACATTACATCTGACGGTAAAACAATGTCGGTATTAATGGGGCTTGGTCGCCGCTAATACTGCTGAATAAAGAACACAAAATGACAAAAGCGAGCTAACAAGCTCGCTTTTTTCTTATCTGCTGAGGGTATATGTAACTTCACTTGCTCTAAACAAGTCGTCGTGGTGCAGGCAAGGACATACTCGAACAACTAAGTCTTCGGAGGTTATTTTGAGACGACTATCCTGCGTATCTCCTCCAGCACTTCAGGGTTGGCTATTGCGCCTAAATTTTCGACGCTTCGGTTGTTAACGACTTGCTTAACGGCTAACTCGACCAGCTTTCCTGAGCGTGTCTTAGGTATATCGCTTATTGCGTAAATCGCACTAGGTACATGCCTTGGAGAACATGCAGACTTTAGCTGTGCTTTGATGGAAGCGATCATCTCGTCATTGAGCTCTACCCCTTTGACTAATTGGACAAACAGCCATATTTGTTCGTTGCGATCGACTTCTTTTCCTACTGCGATCGAATCTAGAATACCGTCTATACAGTTCACTTGCTGATAGATTTCGGCCGTGCCGATTCTTACGCCACCGGGATTCAACGTGGTATCACTTCGACCATAAAACACGTATCCCCCAACGCTGGTCTGTTCAACATCATCGCCGTGGTGCCAAATATTGTCGAATTTATCCCAATAAGCGCGATGATATCTCTCACCGGTGTCGTTCCAAAAGCCAGCAGGGAAGTTGGGTAATGAATTGGCACAAACCAACTCACCGCGCTCTCCCATTACGCTATTACCTTGTGGGTTAAAGACTCGGACATCGACCCCTAACGCTGCTGATTGGCACTCTCCCCGATAAACGGGAGAAATAGGGTTGCCTAATACAAAGCAGCCACAAATATCTGTTCCGCCAGAAATCGAGGCGAGGTGTACATCTTCTTTAATGTGCTGATAGACATAATCAAACTGTTCTGGATACAGAACAGAGCCAGTCGAACAAATGGTTTTCAGACTTGAAAATGCATCACTTTTCTGCGGAGAAAAAGATGCTTTTTCCAGCGCCTCTAGGTATTTTGCTGAGGTTCCAAATAGCGTCACTTCGGCTTGTTCTGCGAGGTCCCAGAGCACATTATGAGTGGGGTAAACAGGGCTACCATCAAAAATCACCAAACATGCACCGCTCGCGAGTGAAGAAACGTGCCAGTTCCACATCATCCAGCCGCAGGTTGTGTAGTAAAACACTCGGTCGTTCGGTTGAATATCGCAATGCAGTTGATGCTCTTTCAAGTGATTAAGCACCGTTCCGCCGACGGAATGAACGATGCATTTCGGTTTGCCTGTTGTGCCTGAAGAATAAAGCACAAATAGCGGATCGTTAAAATTCACACGAGTAAAAGTCAGCGCTTCGGGTGTGTATTGATTCAGGACGTTTTGCCAATCTTGGGTGCAGACATCGCATTCAAAAATGTGTGGTTTAAGGTAGCTAATTTGGCAAACTTGTTTAAGACCATCAAGATGATCCGCAATATGCTGGTTTTTCTCAGACATATCGAAAGTTTTGCCATTGAATGTATAGCCATCACAAGTAAACAGGATTTTGGGTTTCACTTGACCAAAGCGCTCCAAAACGCTTTCGACGCCAAAATCAGGTGAGGTGGAAGTCCAGGTCGCCCCTAAACTGGTGGTTGCTAGCATAGCTATCACCGTTTGAGGTAGGTGAGGTAAATAACCAGCGACGACATCACCTTGCTTAATTCCACATTCTTTCAACCATTGCTGCACACTCGAAACTTCTTCGCACAACTGTTTCCAGGTGTAGGTCTGTTTTTCTTCACGTTCATTTTCAAACCAAATCGCGAGATAATCGGGTTGGTGACACGCGTAGGTTAGCAAATTTTCGGCGTAGTTAATTTGCGCGTTTGGGAACCATTTTATATCCCTATTTTCAACAGGTTGCTGCCAGCGACTTTCTGCTCGCTCTTTTATGGTCTCTCCCTGAGTGCCGATGACGTCGCAGAATAGCCAAACTTCCTGCCAAAATTTTTCTACATGATCGAGTGACCATTGATGCAGATCAGCGAAGCTTTCAAGGGTATTTCCTTGTCGATTAATGTGTTCAATAAACTGTGTAATGTTGGCTTCTTCGATACGACTTTCGCTCGGTTGCCATACTTTGCTGCTCTCGCGCATAGGTCCCTCTATAACAAAGTGATAACAGGTTTTAGTTTGAGAGGAATACACGATAAAGTCAAACAAGCCAGATATTATATCGTGTCATAAAAATCATGCAGTTACGATGAGTTGTAAACAATATGTTACATCGGGATGATGCTGAGAAAATCGCGCAGGGATTGGAAGCTCTTAAGACTACAGATAGGCTTAATGTAAAGGATTTGTTAATGGAGATGAGCCATGACCCAGTATCGTTCTAAACCCGTAAACCAGGAAGGCAGGGTTGAATGGAGCCGTGAAGAAGACGCCATTTGGCGAGATTTGGTAACACGACAAATGGGTGTGATCCAAAACAGAGCTTGTGAGGCTTATTTACACGGTTTGACGCTGCTTGATTTACCTCAAGACCGCGTTCCTCAGTTGCCAGAAATTAATCGTGTCTTGATGGAGACAACAGGTTGGCAAGTGGAGCCCGTTCCCGCGCTTATTGATTTCGACCGATTTTTTAATCTACTCGGTAATAAGCGCTTTCCAGTCGCCACATTCTTGCGTACAAGAGATGAGTTCGATTACTTACAGGAGCCAGATTTCTTCCACGAAATATTTGGTCATTGCGCGATGTTAACCAACCCAGACTTTGCTGCATTTACCGAGCATTATGGTCAACTAGGGCAAGCCGCTACCCCAAAACAAAGAGCCTATCTCGCTCGTCTCTACTGGTTTACCGTAGAGTTTGGTTTGGTGAAAGAAGGGGACAAAACCAAAATTTACGGTGGTGGTATTCTTTCATCTCCTGGCGAAACCCTCTACGCATTAGAGAGTGATGCAGCAATTCGCGACCCATTTGAATTACAAACAGTGCTGAGAACGCCTTATCGTATCGACATCATGCAACCGAAGTATTACGTGATTGATGACTTTTCTCAGCTCTTTAAAATTAGTCAGTTAAATTTATTGAAACAAGCCGATCTAGCGATTGAAGCTGGACTGCTTCCTCCACTTTTTGAACCAAAGGAACCTGCTCATGCTGAATGAACAAAAATGCGAAGCTTGTAGTATCGATGCCATTGCACTAAGCAAAGAAGAGCAACAGTCTCTGCTTCTGCAATTGTCTGATTGGCAGATCATTGAAAGAGAAGATATACCTCAACTAGAAAAGGTGTATAAATTTAAGAACTTCAAACAAGCATGGGCTTTCAGTAACAAAATCGCGGAACTGGCAGAAGATGAGTTCCACCATCCCTCTATTTTGTTGGAATGGGGTAAGGTTACCGTAACGTGGTGGAGTCACTCTATCAAAGGTCTGCATAAAAACGATTTTATCTGCGCATCAAAGTGTGACGCGCTAGCATCGGCAGAGTAGGACATTACCTCATACAAAAAAACGCCCGGCTTACGTCGGGCGTTTTGGTTCTAAATGACTTTTACATTACTTTATAGATTGATTCGGAAGACGGATGTCGTGCCCGATACCTCATTGCCAACGACGATAAAATGACCACCATTACGGGTAAAGTAATTAATGGATTCTGGACCTAAATCGCCTGCTTTTGGATTGTATGTATCGTTCATGCATTCGCCATCTTCGACTTCTGTACACACTGGTTGATTGTAATCATGGCGGTTGACGTAATGTATAAACTGCGCTTGTTTCGGGTCTGTGATGTCATAAATCATGATACCGCCTTGACGCTCCAAGCCGATAAACGCGTAATGGCGGCCGTTAATTTGTGCTACTTCAATCGCCTCTGGCTCAATGCCTTTATCATCACTTCGGTCATCGCCACTATTATTGTTATCGTTGGTGCTGTTGAAGTTCTTGCCTTCATTCAGCAGCGCGATAGTCGCGAAATCGTCACCACTATCGAAGACCAACTTGCCGTTTTCATCCCAAATCGAGAATGAACGCGCGCCAAATGATTGAACATTCTCTTGTGCAGAAAGCGTTTGTTCCGGCTTAATCACTTTTAAACGCGCGAGTTGTTTGTTGTCTTTTAGTGCCTCTGCCAATGGGTGTTCTGCTGCCACTTTCAGCTTCTTACCGCGCACTTCATCAATATGGCTTAAACAGCTCCCTTGCTCAGATGTGTATTCATCTGTACCGAGGTAATCGTCTTCATCCCACATAAAGCCAGCTTTGTCGCACAGTTCTTGAGTGGTTTTGAATCTGTACTCACGCCCGTCGCCTTCATTTGCAGATACGATGTAAGTACTCCCATTCACTGAGTAGCTGTCGATGGTGTCAGGCATAAATAAGCCAACCAGTTGTGGGTAGCTTTTCAAGTTCCCAATGATTTTGTCTTTGTTGGATGCATCGAGTTTAGCGCCCGACCAAGACTTCTCTCCTAAGCCAACAATTTTTTCTACCGATTTGCTCTCTGGATTGACGATTGCCATGGCGTTATTTTCTTGTAGCGCGACATAGATTTTACCGTTATCTGCAAAAGTGAGGTATTCCGGCTCTAGATCTTGTGCGATGGTGGCGTTTGGCCCCGAAATACGCACATTCATTGGGAGCTCTGCTTTTCGTGAACCATCAAATTCGTTAAAGCCAATTTGTGTTACTTCTGCTTGAGTAACACCAAGGCTCAGATCGATCAAAGTGATACTACCTTCAGGGTCAATGCTGTAATCGCTGTTTGGTTCTCCTTCATTAGCGGTTGCGATGTATCGGCCATCTTTTGAGAAGCCAACCATGTCTGGCAATGCGCCTGTTGGGAAAGTCGTGACTAATGACAAATCGCCGGAGCGGTACAAGCCAACAATACCATTCGCTTGTTTATTACTGTTTTCAATCGCAACTGCTACCAAACCATTGAATACAGCGACACTGTTTGCTGCGCCAATTTCAATGCCCGCTGCTTCGCCAGCGCTGTTGAGATCAATGAATGCGCTTTGCGTTGGTACGCCGTTGTCATCCATAGAAAGTACATCGACACGTTTTGCTTGAGCATTAACCACATAGAGTTTATCCGTACAAGCGTCATAACTGACGATTTCAGCTGCCGATGTGTCGAATGGAGCATCAGCAACGGATGTTCCGATAAACGTTAAACCTTGAATTGACGTTTCCCCAGTAACGGGTGCAGTGGTAGGTTTGCATTGTGTAGCGAATGAAGCCACGGTATCTTCGGGTTGTGATGAACACGCGATGGCAAGTGATGACAATGCGAGTACACCGATTGCCTTTAAAGGGGTGATCATGATATCTCCTTATCAATCCGATAGGTTGTCAATCAGCATGGGTTTTATGCTGCTGTCCATTTCCGCAATTGGAATGATAGAGCGCTGAATGACGTTTGATTTGGTAAGGCTCTGAATATATGTATGATTGATGACTCTTATATTGGCTTTTTATGAAACTAATGTGTCATCAATATGATGAAGTAGGGATAGAGGAATAATGGAATTAAAATCGTTTTTAGATTTATTGGCAGCGTCACCAGAGCAGGTCGAATTTGAAGCAACGATGGCGGTGATCGAAGATAACTATACGTTTGAGCCAACCGCTTTTGTAAATGGTGAGACACAAAACAATGCAGGCGAGAACAACGGTTCGTGTAAGATCTTCGCTTTCGGTTTGCTAAACAACCTAGACAAAGAAGCGACGCTAGCCTGCTTTGGCCGTTTTTATCGTGAAGATGTATTGCAGCATCCAGAGAACAGCGATCACCAGAATATTCGTAATTTTATGGTGACAGGGTGGGAAGGCATTAAGTTTGAAGCGTCCGCTTTAACCGCTAAATAAACACCAGTCAGAAAACGATGATCAGTAAGCCAGTCGTATTACGCGACTGGCTTTTTTTCTAGACATTTTCGGCACAAACACAGTTGGTTGGCGCTTGGCTTGGGTAAATCACGGGTTTCAATAGTAAAGCACCAGCATGTCTCTTTGCCTGCGGCGATATCACAATGGGCTTGAGTCCCGCACTCAGGACAACTGTGCGTTGAATCTTCTCCTGCGATTTGTTCGATAATCGCATCTCGTTGGAGATCGGTTTTGTCTTTCCATTGGATGATTTCATCCATCGTTCGGTGACAACCAGAGCATATTCCGGCGTTATTTTTACATGCAGCTCGACAAGGTGACTTCATTGCTTTCTCGTTCTCATTTTTTATGCCGCGTACTCTAGCATAAAGCGAGTCAAGGCCGCCAAAAATAAACGTGACTGCGATTTGCTGGTGAGGAGGGAGAACCAGTGTTACCCTTGGACGAGTTACCTTAACTCTCTGTCACTTATGTTAGAAAAAGAAAACCTCATTAAACTCGCTAGAATGCAAATGCCATTTGGGAAATATGCAGGGCGAGTGTTAATCGACCTGCCTGAAGAATACTTACTGTGGTTTGATAAAAAGGGCTGGCCAAGCGGCGAGCTAGGGGATTTGCTCAAGCTATGTTTAGCGCTCAAAATTGAAGGCTTAGATAGTGTCGTGAAGCCTTTGAAGCGTATGTAACTAGCCACAGAAACTCCCACTCTTAATGAAAAGACTTATTATGAATTTTGATATCGATGCACTGAAACATCACCAATTGGTCGAAGATGGTAAACTAGAGGGATGTTACATTCATCAGCCAGCTCAAGGTAGCCAACACAATGACAAAGCTGTTTTGGCAGAGCGCCAAGCGTTGGAAAAGTTGGGATATAAGGTAATACAGCTTAAAGCTAAAGGCGGGACAACAACGTTTGCCGAGGCGATGCAAAAGCTTGCGAAGGAAACTGGTCACCTGCCTAAGGAGTAAGTGAGTGTAACCTGCCACAGCCTTACAAGTTCTCCCACCAGACTATTTTTTCATTCAAAAGAGCCAGACCGTTAGGCTGACTCTTTTTTGTCCCCAAATGAGCTGAAATCAATTTCGAAGTGGATAATAGAGTTCAAGATTTTCAAGTATTTAATCTAATAGAAGGCAAGATCACACTCCTACGCTTATTGACAACATAAAGGGGGAGAATGTCTATTCCTTTACTTTAAATGTACTTAAACATTAACTGTTCAACTTGTGCCATACAGGCTCTTTATCGTCTCCCTCAACCACACGATTTTAGGGTTCTGGTTATTGCGCTTGTGCCAAATCATAGTAAATGGAATCAGTAGCTTGTGCTGATAATCTTCAGCAACGGGGATAGGCAACGCTATTAAGTTGGGGTGAAGCTGTTCGCAGTATCGCTGACAATATTTTGGTGCTGTGGTTAACATTTGATGGTCGGGCTTTTCTGCAACAAATAAAGCTTGCTCGAAACTCGCCATCGTTAGGCTAACGTTTCGAGTGTGTCCCTGCTCAGCCAAGATCTCATCCAACACCCAACTGTCATTTTTCTCCCATGCTACATTGATATGGGCATAGCTTAAGAAAGTATCCAAATTCCACTCTTGCTTGAGCGCAGGATGATCTTTGCGGACATACACCATAGGTAAATCTGAGAACAACACTTCGAAGTTAATGAAATACGGTAGCAGTTCTAACGACTCTTTGGAGCGAGGATGGCTTTCGCGGCCAGTAAAACCAATATCCACTTCACCGCTAGTGATGGCATCTAATGAGTCCTCATCCCAGTTATGGTACTTTACCGTTGAGTCTGGGTAAAAGTCATGGATTCGTTTGGTCAGTTCGTCGACCATGATGAGTGACAATGGCGACTCTACTCCAAGATGAAATTTAACTCCGCTTGGAACATCATCACCTCTGAGTGAAACAATCTGGTTACCGATCTGCATCCAGTCTGACAAAAGCACTTGCACGTTTGTCGCGAGATTTGTTGGTTTTAGGCCTTGCGGCGTATTCACAAAAAGCGGGTCATCAAACCAAGCGCGTAGTTTGCCTAGAGACTTACTCACGGTTGAGGGAGTTACATTAAGTTTTTTCGCCGTTTTAGTAACACTCTGCTCTTGCAGTAGCAATTGCAGAGTGAGCAGTAAATTAAGATCAAGTCGGGCAAGAGATTTCTTCATGAGGCTCACTAACGTTATGATTTGGAAATAATAATATTACGGAGAGTCCAATAACGCCACTAGCAACCAACGCTATCATTAACATCATCACGGCCGACACACCTAGCGTCGCCATCAACCAAATGTAAAGTGCAGACCAAGAAACCTGACCTATGCCAAGCATAGAGCTTGCAAGTCCAGCTTTGCGTGAGAACTGGCTTAACGCTTGGCTCATCGCCACACCAAACCCCATTGGAAAACTCATGCTGAGCAGAGTGAATCCTACCATATAAAGTGTCGGACTATCGCTATTCAAGTGAGCCGCGAGAATAACGATAGCCGACAGAAAATTGGTCATTTGTGCAGCGAACATCAATGTGGTTTGTTTGAAGCAAGAAAGAGCAAATGGAACTGAAAACGATGTCGTCATACCTACCATCGCGAGTAGTGCCATCGTTGTTGAATATTCGCCTCGAGTAAAACCAATTGAATCCATTATTATCATTGGTGACGTATTTACATAAGAGAGAATAGCTGTGACGCCTAAAGATGTATAAATAACGCGCGATATGAAAAAGCGGTTAGATAGTGATTCGTTCGAAGCTTCACTCACCTTTAAAGTTGTGCGCTTGGTTTTAGGCAAGGTTTCTTTCAAGACAAAGCAAGCAATTAAACCTATCACAACACCCATTATCGCCATGGCAGTGAATAACACGGGCCACGGAAACTTGATCATAATCAGATTGCCGATCACGGGGGCAAGTACTGGAATAGAGCAGATAATTCCATTAAGCATCGATAGAACCTTAGCTCGCTCTGGGTCCCCTAGAGTGTCACGCAAAATGGCAAAGGCCACTACATAGCAACATGCGGCACCTACGCCTTGGAAAAAGCGCATTATTAGGAAGCTATTACTGGTCTCAGCAGAGCCCGCGAACATTGATGCAAGGGTAAAAATCACTGCACCGCAAATGGCAACAGGTTTGCGTCCTAAACAATCAGCAGTTCGCCCAACAAAAACCATAGTCGATGCTAGACCAGCGAGGTAAATAGAAAAAGCAATATGAAGTTGTGATTCGCTGGCAGACAGGTCATGGGCGATTTGTGGTAAAGCAACCAAGTAGAGATCTATTGCCGTAGGATAAAGCAACACAAAGGCGAAGCTACATATCAGATATCGGGATAAATTAATTTTTTCCATTACTACCTCGTGAAGGAATTGGGCTTACGAGGATGATATGCAACATTACTCATCTTGGCGCGTTACCTTTCTGACAACAGGTATTTCCATATACGACATCAGTAACGATTGTGGCTATAGCAGTCAAATTTGCCCTAAGAAGAACCGTGGTATTGGGAGAAAGTAATCTATACAACCGAGTCCACTACATTAGTTAAATAGACAACGATGGACATTAGTGACCTGGAGTTTTCTCAAGCTATATTAAGCTCTCAAAACCACAGGGCTTAAATAGTGTGGTTAAGCCTTTGATTCGGATGTGGCCTGCCTTTGTAATCTCTTTCCCCAAAATACAATGTGTTTTGTTTTACAGGAGTCAGAATGCCTGGCTCCTTTTCCCTTTGCTTATCGCGAACGCTACCATCTTGGTCGTAGAGTATTGGTTACCGAAACCATTAACTCATGTTAGTGAAAGGAAATTCCTGAACCCTATAGTGCTTCTTTCACCAATCTTCTGTTTGGGCCATTATCTCTAACATCCAGACGCGAAATAGCATAAGATACACGGCCTTTACTAGCACTGAGCCACTCATCGTAATGACAGATAAAACACAGCAAGCGACATTTGCCGATCTTGGCCTGATTCCAACCTTAGTCGAGCGACTAGAAGCGTTAGAATACAGCCAACCGACACCCATTCAATCCCGTGCTATTCCTGATATCCTTGAAGGGAAAGATATTATTGGTGGTGCCAATACGGGTTCTGGTAAAACCGCTGCTTTTTCGCTGCCAATCCTGCAAAAAATTGTTCAGCAAGACGGATCAAACAATCGCCGTGGTAACTTCGTTTCTCACCTGATTTTAGTTCCAACTCGTGAGTTGGCATCACAGGTGGCATACAACGTCAAATCTTACTCGTACCATCTTAGAGATAAGATCAAAACGGTTGCCGTATTTGGTGGTGTATCGGTGAACCCACAAATGCTAGCGCTTCGCGGTGGCTGTGACATTATCGTAGCTACGCCGGGTCGATTACTTGATCTGGTATCCAGTAACGCGATTAAGTTGAGCCAAGTAGAAACGCTCGTCCTTGACGAAGCCGACCGAATGTTGAGCCTCGGATTTACCGAAGCACTGAATAAGATTCTTGCGTTACTACCAGAGAAGAAACAGACGCTGTTATTTTCTGCTACTTTCCCTGATAAAGTCACGACGCTGGCTCAGCAGTTGCTCCGCGACCCTGTTGAAGTTCAGTTGCAGAGCGCAGAAGCCAGCACTTTGGTGCAGCGCGTGTTTAGTGTAAATAAAGGTGAGAAGACGGCGGTACTCGCGCACTTAATCAAACAGCATCAGTGGCGACAGACTTTGATTTTTGTGAACGCTAAGAATGCCTGTAACCATTTAGCTCAAAAGTTGTCAAAACGCGGTATTACCGCTGAAGTTTTCCATGGTGATAAAGGGCAGGGCGCTCGTACTCGTGTCCTTGACGGTTTTAAGTCTGGCGAGATTCAAGTTCTTATTGCCACTGATATCGCAGCACGCGGCCTTGATATTGAAAAACTTCCAGTGGTGATTAACTTCGATCTTCCGCGTAGCCCTGCTGATTATATGCATCGAATCGGTCGTAGTGGTCGTGCTGGTGAAGTAGGTTTAGGATTATCTCTTATCGATTACGACGACTACCACCATTTCAAAGTGATAGAAAAGAAAAATAAGTTCCAACTTGAACGCGAGCAGGTAGTCGGTTTTGAAGTGGAAGACGATCAGAGTGAAGCCTACTTTTTACCAATGAAGCCGCGAGCGAAGCCGGCAGGTACGGGTAAAAAGAAGAAAAAGCGTAATCAATAGAAAACGTAAACTACATGTGAGTTTACTTACGGGAGTTGTTAGAGAAAAGGAATGCTCACTAGCTTGAGTCTTCGCTTCTAGCCATTCCTTTAAAGAACAATAGAGCCCTGCTGGAGCTACCAGTAGGGCTCTATTGCTTTTCAAGATAGTGTTATTGGCGACGAGCAGGGCGTCCGCGAGGTGAACGCTTTTTAAATGCAGACGCTGCTTTGGCTTGTGACTTAAGAATAGAGTCAACGGTTAGCGGCATTGGCTCTTTAGGTTCAAGGCCATGAGGGAAGGTACGAGCTCTTGGTGGTAAGTTGTATTCTTCTTCGCTCGCGCGTGGCATGCGCTTAAAGCGATAAAGGTAAAAGTTTTCTAATTTTTCTCTCGCCCATTCGGTTTTCTTTAAATACTTCACGCTACTTGCAATCGAAGGCTTAGTGTTAAAGCAATTAAAACGCATTGCTGTATCTAGAATGTCCCAGCCGTAAAAATCCACTAACTCTTGCAACATAGTCTCTAGCTTTAATCCGTGCAGTGGATTGTTCTGTTGCAGCTCGATTCTCTCTTCGTCAGTCATCATTTTTAAGGGCCTTACTCATTAAAGGGCGGAGTTTAACAAAGTATACAATGTAGAGATATCTATAGTTACTTTGCGATGGATGCGAGCACAGTGCTCTCTACCTTGAAAGTATAAATCGGAATTGGCCGCTCTACTTGGCTCTCTGCTCAAAAATGACTCTTAAAAGTTCAAGCGTCCCAGCTCGATGTTAAATTATTGTGTAATAAGTGAGATTTTTGTTGTTCTTTTACTAATGTCTAATATTCCTACCCATAGCAACACATGCTTAATAAGCTCAAAATCAAAATTGGTTCATGCCGCTTTCTTAGTATGGCCTAGAAGTTTGATGTGGGTGTTGTCTCGTATTGGTCGAAGGCCTGTCTACCAAGCGAAACTCTAGTTGACGTAGTTCAACGTTGAAACATAAAAGGATGACTCAATGTCTGACAAAAGTAAGACTTTTTACAGGGATGTGCGCAAAAAACCGCATGAATTTGAAAGCCGAGAAGACTTTCTAAATCATGATTTAACCGTCATGAGTTTCCGTCGCTGGGGAATTCATTTGCCTTCACGTGATTACAGTATTGAAATCGAAGACTGGGTACCGGCATTAGCAGCAACCATTGGTAAAGTGGTTATGGTCACTGCCATGGTTTCCGCTTTTGCTGCTCAGTTTGGTTTATCTCCGGAATTCATTGCAGAAAACGTGCGTTACGAATTACTTATCGCTGGAGCCCTGTTCGTCATACTGTTTTCTGCCATCCTAAACCCGAATGCAAACTTAGCGGGAACCCATGGCCCAATGATACCGCTGATTCCTATGATTGCAGCTGCAGGAGGGCACCCTCTCGCGCTAGGTTTGATGGTGTGTGTTTTTGGGTTAATTCTCGCCTTAACCAAAGGTGGCTCTAAACTCATGACTCTTACTGGTATCGGGGTTCGAGGAGGGTTGTTGATCTACCTTGGTGCCGTTGGGTTGCTCGGGCAAATTAATAAGACGGAAGCGTGGGCTGCAAGTACGGACCAAGGTTACATTTCGTTTGTGGTCATAGGCCTAACCGTTATGGTTTACGCTTACTTAGCCAAGATCAATAAACGTTGGCTCGCTATCCCATTGTGCTCTGCACTCGCGGGTATTGTTGCTTATTTGATGGGCGCTGAGTTTGCTTTTACCACAGAACCGGGCCTACCTAATTTCAGTCCATTCTACTGGTGGGGCGAAGATACAGGCTGGCAGCTAGGCTGGCCAACCCTAGAGCACTTTATTGCCGTGACTCCATTTGCTCTACTGGCAGTCGCTATGTGGTCCCCTGATTATCTCGGCCATCGTGTGTTTCAAGAACTTAACTACCCAAAAGAAGCGAAAGGTGTACTCATGGATGTCGACGACACGATGGTCGGAGCATCTGTTCGTCAGGGGGTTGGTTCACTCTTAGGGGGCGGAAACCTAGCTTCTTCTTGGGGAACGTACATGATTCCTGCCGCAATTGCCAAGCGTCCTATTCCAGGTGGCGCTCTGTTGACGGGTTTCATGTGTATTGCGGCGGCGGTAATTGGCTACCCAATGGATCTAGCAATGTGGGAACCTGTTCTGCGCGTTGCTTTGATTGTGGGTGTATTCTTACCACTCCTTGAAGCGGGTATGCAGATGATCCATAAGCATAAAGATTCACTCAGTGCAGGTATCTGTATTTTTGCCTGTGCATTCGTTAATCCAGTCTTCGGTTGGGCAATCACGATGCTGTTGGATAACCTCGGGCTTATCGGCGACCATGAGCGTGCTAACGAACTATCGCGCAAAGATAAATATCTGATTCCTGGCACTGCGTTTATCGTATGTGCAGGCTCCCTTGCTATTGTTGGTCAGCTTCCAGGCATTCCAGCTCTTATCGGTTAATCGAATTATGCTCTAAAGGTATAGTGAGAGCAGTGAGTAAAGGGACTTGCTTCTTAAAATAGTAGACAAAAACAAAAAGCTACCTAGTACCAGGTAGCTTTTTGCATGTAGGGTTAGGCTACGGAGTTAGGCTATATGAGTGATTCAATGCCGTATTTTGCGCCGTAGTGTTCAACGACAAAATCAATGTCTTTGTCACCACGGCCTGATAAGTTGATCAAAATCGAGCCGGTTTCTCCTTGCTGTGCGAGTTTAATTGCGTAAGCGACAGCGTGTGAGGATTCAATAGCAGGGATTATTCCCTCTTCACGAGACAGCTCAAAGAAGGCATCAATCGCTTCGTCATCACTGATTGAGCCGTAATTGACACGGCCAATGTCTTTTAAGTAACTATGCTGAGGTCCAACCGATGGGTAATCCAAGCCACTTGCTACAGAGTACACTTCCTGAGGTTCGCCTTGCGCATCTTTAAGCATGTAAGACTTAAATCCGTGCATGATACCTGGCTCACCGAGTGTGAGTGTTGCAGCATGCTCGCCAACCTTTTGCAAAGAGCGGCCCGCAGGTTCAACGCCGTGAATGGCGACTTGTTCATCCTCTAAGAAAGCAGTAAATAGCCCCATCGCGTTAGAACCACCTCCAACGCATGCGACGAGATTATTGGGTAACTTGCCGGTCATTTCTTTGAATTGAACTCGTGCTTCGTTACCGATAATTGATTGGAAATCTCTCACCATTTTAGGGAATGGGTGAGGGCCAACGACAGAGCCTATCGCATAAAGTTGTGTATCAGGATCTTTCAGATAAGCTTCGAATGCAGAATCTACCGCTTCTTTGAGGGTTTTGCGCCCATGAGTGGCAGGAATGACATTAGCACCAAGGATTCTCATGCGGACGACATTCGGATGTTCTTTGGCGATATCAACTTCACCCATGTAAATATCGCATTTCAAGCCAACCAATGCCGCGGCTGTAGCAAGCGCAACACCGTGTTGCCCTGCGCCAGTTTCTGCAATTAGTTTCTTCTTACCCATCTTTTTAGCGAGAATGGCTTCCCCTAAGCAGTGGTTAATTTTATGTGCGCCTGTATGGTTTAAGTCTTCGCGCTTTAGGTAGATGTCTGCTCCGTATTTTTTAGACAAGTTTTCCGCATGGAAGATTGGGCTAGGTCGTCCAACAAAGTGCTTATACAGGCGAGCGAGTTCCGCTTTAAATTCAGGATCTTTGCTGCATTCCTCATAAGCTGCGTTGATGTCATGCATGATTTGTTCAAGCTCAGGTGGAACAAAACTACCACCGTATTCACCAAAGTATCCTTCTTCGTTGGGCATAGTGAGATCAAACGAGTTTTTCATTATTTACATCCTAGTTAGCGAAAGTATTGATACTTTTATACCCAAAATTTAGAAGTGGTTGTGTGATCAGTTGCTTAAATCAGAGTTCGCGATCTAGTGCACTAGTTAAAAAGTACAGCTTGTGTAGGGGATAATAGTTGTGATGTAGAATCAGGTGGTTTGAATAGGTGCAAAAAAGCCTCGAGAGATCCTAGGCTGTCATAAGAACCTCTCGAGGCAAACAGAGTGCTGGAAATACACTCTGCGATGGTGTCTGGAAACAAAAATTAGATTCGTTTCCTTTGTCAGATATTAGGGTTTTAGAATGAGTCGATGTCAGCGAAATGTCACAAGTTAATTGCGGTATTAAAAGCTTATTTTTTATTTTTGATTAATGGATTAGAAAGTAACCTAAAACAGACTAACCTACCGTGTGTTCTGCATCTTTTAAATTGAACATGATCTTTCTTTGTTTCGAATCGACGTTTTTAACCAATACGTGCACTTTAGTCCCTAAAGTAAACGTGGTGCTCTGGCTAGAAATTTTTTGTTTGACTGCATCAAATTCGAACTCACCATTTTGGAAACTTGATAAAGGAATGAGACCTTCGATTCGGTTTTCCTCTAACTCAACAAATGCTCCGAAGTGTGTGAATCCAGACGCTGTCCCTATAAAGTGTTGTCCGATAAATGGCTTCATGTAATGGCATTTCAGTGCAAACTCAATCTCTCAGCTAGGGATAATGTGCTCGTAATTATTAGAATTTATTGATTGAGCAGATATATTTAATTTCATTTTTTCTCTTATATTCGCCAATCGCTTTTATTTTATAAACTTTATTTTTATGAGCAAAGCATGAGGCGAAGTGATTCAGATATGAATGAGATTAATTTAGTTCCAAACTGGAATTGCAAGGTAGGCGGTGTGATTACCTAAAGATGTATACCAAAGTGACTTTATTGAAAGTGATTAATGATGGTGTGGGAGAGGTAAGTGATTTGGGTATATAAACTTAGATAGAGAATAGTAAGGGCAGTAATAAGTGGAAGGGGATTGTGGCACCAACAACATTGATGCCACACAAAGAATTACAGTGCAGTTACTTCAGCTGCTTGTAAACCTTTGTTACCTTGTTCAACAACGAACGATACTTTTTGGCCCTCAGTAAGAGTTTTGAAGCCTTCAGAAACAATAGAACGGAAGTGAACGAATACGTCATCACCGCCATTGTCTTGAGAAATAAAACCAAAACCTTTAGTTTCGTTGAACCATTTTACTGAACCAGTTAATTTATTAGACATAGATACCTCTATATTTGATTGTTTTAAATATTGAATTTTTAGCTAATATCAAGTGCTACTATATGATTTTAGAGATAACTATTTTGTCGCAGGAACGTAAACGAGGAATTCGATGTGGAACTGAGAGAAACTTTGATCTTTAATTACATTAATAGCTCTTTCCGTAAGAGCTGATGTGCAGTATACCGACAAAATTAATAAAGGCTAGCCTTTTCTTTTTTATTTTTTGAGTACACCAAGCGCATTGCTTTCAAAGCATACGCTTGGTGTATAAGACGGCGTGATGTTATAGGTGGCGTCGAGCGCTTAGTGTTTTCTGGTTGGGCCGTTACGAACGATGTCTTTACCATTGTCATATACGTGCTGCGAAACCCAGCGACCGAGGAGCAATTGGTGCTTTTCTCCTAATACGGCAACAAATGGACGGCCATCGGTATTAGAGGTGGCTAGCGCAACGCCAGTGACACCTTCAAGACCCAGAGCGCCGCTTTCTACTAAATGCAGAAATGCCTCTAACTCTTCAATCGTTTCGATTACATGGTTATCAATATTCATTGTATTCAATCTCTTCGAATTGCATTGCGGTCGCGTACTCTACCTAAGTTAAGCGTGGAAACCAAGCTTCTACGTGCGTCATGTAATGAGAGAACCTTGCCCTGCCACTAATCATCAATAAGTTAGTCTCGATAGTCCGGAACTTGCCTAGATTCAATGAGGCAGAAAACACTCTCTGGTTAGACATGAGTCACATAATGTTGTCTGGTTTATCTCATCAATACTTTTGCTATTGGATGGGGTGAAGGGGAGTGCAATAATTTGTGAAACTCTTTTCCTAAAGGCTGTTATGAAGAAAGTCCTGATTACCGGTTTTGAACCTTTTGGTGGTGACGCCATTAACCCCGCCTTAGAAGCGGTCAAGCAATTAGAGGCCGCGGCCATAAAAGGAGGTGTGATAGTTACTTGCCCAGTCCCCGTAGTTCGATATGACTCGGTGAAAGTCGTTATTGAAGCAATAGAAGCGCACCAGCCAGACTGTGTGATTACTGTAGGGCAAGCGGCCGGGCGTAGCGCGATAACCCCAGAGCGTGTCGCAATCAATGTCGATGATTTTCGTATTCCAGATAACGCTGGTCATCAACCGATTGATGAACCCGTGGTGGCTGATGGTCCTGATGCTTACTTCTCGACACTACCGATAAAGCGTGTTGTGCAAACATTGCAAACGCAGGGTATACCTAGCCAGATTTCCAACAGTGCTGGAACATTTGTATGTAACCACCTTTTTTATGGCATCCAACATTACTTGAAAGACAATCCGATTCGTCACGGGTTTGTTCATATTCCATTATTGCCAGAACAAGCAGCAGATGGCAGTCAGCCTTCTATGTCTCTGGAGATGATAGTCGAAGGGCTAAGGCTGGTGGCGCAAGTTTGTATTGCCAATGAAAACGACATATTGGTCAGCGGCGGGTCGATTTGCTAGTAAGTGTTTTAAAATCCAGTAAGTATATGAAAGATAATAATAAGCTCGTCGTTTGATGTTGTAGTAAATGTTAGCTTTGTCAAATTTCACAAGTAGCGAAAGGAGTAGCATTGAATAGTCAGGTTGGATGTTGTTCAAACTGGCATTCCTCTAGTACAGGAGGTGTTAGGGGCTAACTTTACGAAAGGCGAGTTATTATGAAAAGCAACAAAAGTAAGTCAATCGCACTTATCTCTGTCGTTGTTTTCGCGTTGGCTATTGCTGCGCTTAAATTCGAAAACACGCTCGGAGTTCTTCCCATCGTAGTCGCTATTATCGCGTTTTTTACTTGCGTTATTTATACCAGTAGATACCTGTCTGATATGAAGCGTTCAGAGTTGATAAGTCAACCCAAACAAGCTCGAAAAATGTGTTCCAACGCATCACGCAATGAGCTTGATGCGTGCGATAAAAAGCGTTGAAGCGAGTCACATTCTCCGTATACTTTGCTGGAGCATTAATGCACTAACGTGTCGGAGATAAGCATGTCAAATCGAGTACCAACCAACATACTGACCGGATTTTTGGGTGTCGGTAAAACGACCACGATTTTAAATCTACTGAAGAACAAACCGGAAAAAGAAAACTGGGCGGTTTTGGTCAATGAATTTGGTGAGATTGGCATCGACGGTGCATTGATGACCGACCAAGGCGCGCTGATTAAAGAAGTGCCGGGTGGTTGTATGTGCTGCACTGCGGGTGTGCCGATGTCGGTAGGTATCACCGCATTATTGCGTCAAAAACCGGACCGTTTATTGATTGAGCCGACAGGCCTTGGTCATCCAAAACAGGTTATCGCGACGCTTACCTCACAGCAGTATGAACCTTACGTTGATCTTAAAGCGACGATTGCCTTGGTTGATCCGCGTAACTTAAGTGATGAAAAGTATCTTTCTAACCAAAACTTCGTGGACCAGTTAGACAGTGCAGATGTGGTTATTGGTAGTAAGGTTGACCTATGTTCCAGCCACGACCTTGATGTGTTTAATGACTGGGTGACGGACCAATCCCCTTCAAAAGTATTCAGTAAGCTTATTCATGACGGTGAGTTGCCGATAGAAGTCTTGGATATTGAGCGGGTTTACGGCAGCGCTTCTTCCCATATCGAGTCACATCATCATGACCACGCTCATCAAGAGCCTCAATTCCAATTGGCGCCTGGTGAAGCCTTTGTGCGCAAAGAGAACAAAGGGCAGGGTTATTTTAGTTGTGGGTGGTTGTTTGGGGCAGAGTATAAGTTTGATTTTGAAAAGCTTTTCTCTATGCTTTCGGACTTGACCGCAGAGCGTGTTAAAGCAGTGGTCAATACGGATCAAGGTTGTTACGCGTTTAATGTTGCCAACCGAGTCGTGTCGGTGAATGAAATCAGCTTAGAAGGCTTTGAATCACGATTAGAAGTGATAGATTCTCAGCTGTTGCCATGGGATGAGCTTGAGCGAATTCTCCTTCAGTTATCTGGCATCAAACATTAAATCGCGCAAAGGTTAAACGAAAACGGTGAACCACTAATATATCTGTGCTCACCGTTTTTTCTTTTGTAGGATTTCAATGAGAAAAGTGAGATAAATCACTCAAATTCGGGTATAGTGCACGGCTAAATTTTTAAAGCTATTTTTAGTGGTTTGTTTAAGGAATACGCTCAATGTCATTTTCATCTCAAGGTTTTGCGCCAGAAGTGGTTAAAGCACTGGCAGAATGCGGTTATGAAAAGTTAACGCCAATTCAACAGAAGGCGATTCCAATGGCTCGCAAAGGCCATGATATTTTCGCTACAGCACAAACAGGTACTGGTAAAACGGCTGCGTTTTCTCTGCCTATGATTCAGCAGTTGCTAGACAGTAACCGTAGCGCTTCTCGTAAGACTGCTCGCGCACTTATCTTGGCTCCAACTCGTGAGCTTGCTGAACAAATTGCTGACAACATCAAAGCTTACACGAAGTACACGAACCTGTCGGTGGCTGCGATTTTCGGTGGCCGTAAAATGTCTTCTCAAGTAACGGCATTAGAAAACGGTGTAGATATCCTAGTGGCTACACCAGGTCGATTGGAAGAGCACATTGAACAAGGTAATGTCTCGGTCGCACACTTAGAGTTTTTAGTGTTTGATGAAGCAGACCGTATCTTGGACATGGGCTTTATTCACGCAGTACGTAAGATCATGCTAGATGTGGATACTGATCCGCAAATTATGATGTTTTCAGCAACGACTTCGAGCCAACTAAATCTGTTAGCAAAAGATATCCTGCGTAAGCCTAAGCGTATTGAAGTTGAGCGAGCGAATACGACAGCACAGACAGTTGCTCACGTGTTATATCCAGTTGATCAAGAGCGAAAAACGGAACTGCTTTCGGAGCTGATTGGTCGTAAGAACTGGAAACAAGTGTTGGTATTTGTGAACTACAAAGAGACCGCAAACGAAGTAGTAAAAGAGCTGAAACTTGATGGTATCAAAGCGGTGGTTTGTCATGGTGACCGTGCTCAAAGTGCTCGTCGTCGTGCGTTAGAAGAGTTCAAGTCCGGTAAAGCACGTGTCATGGTGGCTACCGATGTCGCTGCTCGAGGTCTAGATATTGAAGATTTACCTCACGTTGTGAACTATGACATGCCTTTCCTAGCGGAAGATTACGTTCACCGAATTGGTCGTACAGGCCGTGCAGGTAAACAAGGTCATGCCGTTTCATTTGTAAACCGAGATGAAGAGCTCACGGTTGTTCAGGTTGAAAATCTAATCCAGCAGCGAATTCGCCGTATTGAGCTTGCAGGCTATGAACCAAAACAGCGTGAATCTTACATTGAAAAGCTGCACTCAAAACCAGCGTTTAAGAATCGTCAAGGTCGTCGTAATAACCCGAACCAGTCGGCAACAGACCAAGGGTCGGCAGAGCGTCGTCTTGCTATGGTGAAGCGCCTGAAAGCGCGTCGTGGCGCAAAGTAAATTACATCCGTTTTAGATGAAAAGAGCCCCTCAATATAGGGGCTTTTTTTGTTTTGTCGTTTCGCGTTAATTTAGGCCAAGCATATTTGGCTCACCACGATAAATAATGCGATCGTTTCCTCGGTGAACACCAAACGTAACTGTAACAGGTGGATTTTCCTCTTCACTTGTCGTGTTATCCCAATCGTATTTCAGCCAAGGGATGCGATTACCTGAGCCGTCTAAATCCAGGTGGAATTGTATTTGCTCGCGTGCTGAGTCAATTTGGCTTGCAACGATATCGGTCATTCTGCCAATACTCATCGTTCCAACGCCAGAAAGCAGGGCGTTGTTTGCTAGCGCATGAGACCAAATTGGCGTGCTGAAGTAATATTCACCACTCGCCGTTGTTGAGCTGTCATCGAAGTTAGTCGTAAATCGACCGTTTTGCCAAATTTCCACATCAAGTGGCACTTTGATCACCATGCCTTGGTTGCCACCTACATCTTGAAAGTTCAAACGACCGAATCGAATGTCTGGTTGTTTTGTGAGCACTTCGCTATCGTCGAAGAAGTTTACCTCATCAACGGCTTTAGTCGTGACTAAACCTATTTGGCTGCTGTCACTGTTAGTCCCTTTATTAAATGGGCCATCAGGGTATTGTTTATCTGTCGTGTTCTTTTTCCAACATGGGCTATTGTTACAAGTCGCATTGGTCGAGGGCTTCTCGATCACAAACGTTCCAACACTCGCGCTACCCAGTAGTTTCCAGTCTACCTTCTTAGGCTTAGGCGGCAAAAACCGATCGGAGTATGAGCTTAGCTCGCCTAAGTCGAAATGTTGTTGAAGGTTAGATGAAAAGTGGACGTAGTTCTTCACGTTTTCCTTATTCGCATTGAGTGCGACAACATCGTAAGTGACTTTCTCAAAAGGTTGATTCATGTAAGCAAAAGTTTGGCCATGTGGGTAGTGCCATTCTTGGTCTTGCACTTGAAAATATTTTGGGTAAAAACGACCGATGTAACGATAGCTTTCGTTAACAGTCATACCTAGATATTTACTTTCTAGGTTTGCTTTTACTCTCAAGCTCCCGACTTCTTCCCAATATAATCCATTAAAGACGAATTGATCATTCTTGGCTGAATTATGCGCCTGAGCCAGTGAGTCACTACTTTTTAGCAATTTTGAGGTTTGGTTCGCTGTCTCTGATGGCGTATGTTGCTCACTCGACAAGACAACCGATGCTGCTGGAGCGTCATCAAGCATAAAATTACGGGTGATAGAGGCATCACAATAACGTGCTGATTCAACAGAACCACTTACAGAGCCGTCAGTTTGCCAAATGATCGGCTTCACTGTTAGAGAGAAAAGTTCTCCGGCGGCAATAAACCCATCTCCTTGTTCAGAGGTGCCAGAAGGCAAAGCACGTTGGTTGTCACAGATAGCGAATGTCCATGGTCGCGAGTGCACATTAAATGTCCCTTTCACTTCCACTTTGCCTTCTTCAGGGCACTCTTCAAATCCCTCACATTCAAAATGATCGGACAATGTCACTTCAAATATGCCGGACTCGTTCGTGACAAGACCATGTTCAGACAAGCCGTCTTTAAATTCCGCTGAATAGCTAAAGTTTCCTTCACTTCCTCCTAATGGTTGAACCAATGGATGAAAAACCTTAGGAGTACCATTGTAGTTGCTTGCGACTACAGGTTCGCCGGTGGAAGCACAAGCAAGCAATCGCGTATGCACGTTTTCTGGTTTACCTGCAATAACGCGTATTTCATTTAAAGTGGCGCTTTTCGTCTTTGAGTAGGCCTCAAACATAAATGGCGTAAACATAAAGCTAACCGTTTGATGCTTGCTGGTGTCTTCTGCCATAGTGAAAGTCAGCGTGTAGTTAGTACCTAACGCGATGGTATCAATATCGTTCGGGACCATTCGAACAACGAGCTCACCATTGTCGTCAGACATAAATTGGTTTGCTTTTAATGTCTGCTGACCTTTGATCACCTCTAAAGTGAACAAGTCAGGGTGTGATAGGGCTGCACTGACTTCTGCGCTTACAACTTCTCCATTATTGGTTGTCATTGCTGTAAATTGCGGAAGATCGTCGCCGCACATCAGTGCCATGTCGTCCGATGGTGTGACGCTGAGGTCGAAGTCGTTCTCTGATGGAGGCGTAATTTTACATTCAGGGATATAAGAAGGAATAGGGCAAGTTGTTGGTGTTTGATTTGCGTAACTACAATTGGGTTCATCAATGCCACAATAGTGGTTGAAATTTGAACTTGATTCTAGGGTGGCTGTCACACTACCACAAATAGAAGTATTGGAGTTATTAATTGAAAAATGCATTGCCGAAATAGCTTGCTTATTCGCATATATTTTGGTCGTGCCAAAACCTGTATCTACAGTATGTCCCTGAGATGTCAAAGAACCAAAAACTGTCGTATTATTAAGATTTATCCCCGATAGAGCATTAATGTTGCCCACAACTATTGGTGTATTAGAAAGCGACGATTCCAGTTGATTAATTTCTACTTTTGTTCCTTTTGATTTGATATCACCGCAGAACATACCAGATTCGATGTACACGTCACTTTGAGCAATGATGTTGCCATTAAGGACGTTGTGCTCTCCGTAAAACTCGACAGAACGGCCATTTCCACCAACACCATTGGTTTCTATATCTCCTTCGATTTCACTATCAGTTATTTTTATAGAACCTAAAGCAGAGACATTACCTAGTACGTAGCTATTACCATTAATTTTTAACCAAGTTCCTTTAGCTTTGATGTTTATAGGGCTTTCCTTTGAGCCTATGACATTCTGCCCACGGAGTGTTATGGAACCATGAGCGGTTAAAGACGATGAGCTTTGACTACTATTTATAATTTGATCGCCTTTCGGGAGAACAATATTTGTAGTGCAATCGTAAGTAGAACCCGTTACATGAATGGTTCCGTTTTTACAAAAGGCAACATTAGTGTTTGACTTGATATCTGCTAAGTCATAAGTGGTGGCGTGTGAGGTTAGCGGTAAAAAAAGAACCGCAGTGAAAATACTGCAAAGACGCATCATCAAATGTCCTAATGAGTGGAACAAGATGGCATCAAGCGAGCGTGAGCAAATGCTCACTGAAATTGGAATAGCTGCGGTACTTTTTGTTTTGAAGCCGCTTAGTTATTGAACTTTGGTTATTTTTTATTTCGTATGTCATACCAAAGTTTAGCGGCCTTATTACAACGTAAGTGTCAGGTTAGTTCAAGAGGTAAGTGTGATGTGTGTCGATTTATATGTGTAACTATTTGTTAGTTAAGGATAATAAGTAAGCATGTTGGTTCAGAATCAGGAAGGACGCGATCCTGATTCTGAATGTTTATAACGCTAGGCAGCGTGAACGATGAGTGGGGCCATCTGATATAACTCTTCGAGTATGGCTTTCGTTTGTCTCGAATACACCAGACAATCTCGATCGCCAACGAGCTGAATTGCTCGCACTTTACCTGCAACCAAACATTGCCTAATCGTGCGTAGAACCATTTGGATATCAATTTCTGACGCGCCATCAAGGCTGTTTTTGGTTTTTAGAGATCCAAGGTCGATACTAATGATTATTTGGTCGCAGTGGTCTAGGTAATTGCCGATCTGTTGCTTAACATTATTGCGATGACGAAAAGAAAACTCTTTA
Source organism: Vibrio sp. Vb1127 (assembly GCF_033338735.1). Lineage (NCBI taxonomy): Bacteria > Pseudomonadati > Pseudomonadota > Gammaproteobacteria > Vibrionales > Vibrionaceae > Vibrio > Vibrio sp. Vb1127. The sequence continues at coordinate 90,550 of NZ_JAWOTF010000007.1, forward strand.
TCGGTTACCCAGTCACAACCTTGATCCTCCGCGTATTCCCACGTTTCTTGCTTTGTATCTTGTTCGCTAACACCAGCAAAAAATAATCGTACGTTTTGATAGCGAGAAAGAGCAAAATGAAATGCCGAGCCTAAACGTGGTTCAAGTGTTGGTTTCAAGTTCATGTCATGTCCAATATTTACCACACCCACTTCGTCTCGATAGGACACGACCACAGGTAACATGGACAAGATTGCCTCGGTACAGTTAGTTACTAAAACAGGAATTGAGTGGCGAGAAAGCGAAAGGCTTAATGCTTCCTGAAACTCGCCATTTTCCAGCTTGTCGTGGTTGAAGTGACCAAAGTTTTCAGCGGTTTCATGATCATGCTGTTGGTATAGCCAATCGCTAGCATTTTCCAAACTTTGATCAGCTAATTCAAACGCACCCTTCGACATAGGAGGCAAATACTCACACACTGTCATAAAAGAAAAAGGGTAATGCTGCGGCTGTTTCACTGTGTGATGGAGTTTATAGCGTTTGAAAAAGCTTAACATGATGAATTACCTTTCTGGTGGTAGTGCCCTTGCCGCTTGCAGTACATGTAAAATAATGCGCTGCTTATCCTTTTCGACTCGGTGGGCCGGAGCCATTACCGAGACTGCGCCAATCAGTTTGCTTCCTTTCATTACCGGTGCGCTAATACCTGACACACCAGGGTCAATCTCAGAAGTACTGACGGCATATCCGTGTTTACGGATGGTTGTGAGCTCTTTTTCCCACTCGTCACGTCGGTGATCTTGATTAAAATATCTCAAGATTTTCTCGCATCGACTTTGAGGCATAAAAGCAAGCATCACTTTAGATGAGGCACCGCGCAGCAGAGGTTGACTTTGACCCTGGACGAAGCTGCAACGCAGCGCCTGCATACTTTCTTTCTGTCTGACACAAAGCGCACGATAACCCGCTGGTACCATATAAGCGGCCATTTCCCCGGTTTGTTGTACCAACCTAGCCAGTATGGTTTCGACCATGTCGAGCCCATGTTGCGCGGTCTCATAGCTGTGCATGAGTAATAATGCCGCCGGACCAACGACAAATGTCTTGTCGTGAACGCTTTCTTCGATCAAGTTCCACTCTTTAAGCAGTTTTAAGTGTCGGTAAAGGCTGCTTAAAGGAACGTTCAATTGCTCGCTTAGCGTTTTCGCAGAAACTGGGAACGGACTAACTGCAACTTGCATTAACAACTGCAGTGATTTTTCGTTTACCTGGTTAGCATTAGCTTTGTTTGTCGTCATGAGAGTGTTGTAACGTGTTGTAGGAGTTACGACAAATATAATTCTTAATCACTGAGAAAAGAAAAATAATTTTAATGGGTAATTCTTACATGATGAGAAACAGACAGGTAAAGACTTTCGCAACTACCGATAGACATAACATGGTGTCGAATTAAAGTCTCAGGTTTGAGGCGCTTGATACTAAATTGGAACAGGAGTGATTAAGACATTGTTTAGTTTGCGGTATTACTCAGCGTTTCGCATACTGAGTTAATCCAAACAAATAATGTTAAAAAACGTGAGTTGCTAGCGGGTATCGGAATCGAGGTACCATCTCAGTAAATCGGTTTTATAAAAGGTTACTTTTATATGCTGAATAAGGCGATTTTTAAAAAAGCCATCATTTTTCTTCTGCCTATTCCCTTGGTTATTGGAGAGGTTTTGTATTTAGCTCGTGAAAGCGTGCAAAACAATCTCAATCATTTATTAGAAAAAAATGTGCAAATTGCAGATGAAATTTTATTCCAAATAGAGACAGAAAACCGCACGGCGCTGCTACACCCTGAGCGATGTGAAGAGCTCCAGCAAAGCTTAATGTTTGAACGAGATATTGAAGAAATGCTCATTGTGAAAGAGGGAGTCATTACTTGTTCTTCGAAATTGGGAAGTATCTCTAAACCGTTAGCTGAGCACATCACCTTTCCCAAGGGACAAACGCTAGCGCTTGGTAGTGTTGATAGCTTGTACGATCAGTTCTTGCTAGTGGTAACGGAAGGAGAGCGGGGTTATCAAGCCGTAACGATTATCGATCATGACTACTTTAATGCGACAATAGGGTTTAACAACGATTTACGCCTAAAACGCTCTGCGCTGTTTATCCATGATCAAGTTTCACCAGAAGGAGCATTAAGAGCGGGAAGTAATCCTATCGGTATCAAATCGTCGCAAATGTTTGAGTATGAAGCTTTGAGTGAAGCCAGCGATCTTTTCGTCAAACAGAGAACACTTTCCTATTTTTTGTACTCAATTCCAATTATTTTCGTGATCTACCTTTGCTTGTATGCGTTGAATAAGTTTATTGATCCTCATCGCAATTTGATACTGGATCTTAAAAGAGCGATAAAAAGAGGAGAGTTGACCCTGTATTACCAACCGCAAGTTAACGTTGATACCGGCCAGTTATTCGGGTTTGAAGCGCTAGTGCGATGGGAGCATCAAAGTAAGGGGTTCATTTCTCCGGACGAGTTTGTCCCTGCGGCAGAGCAAAGTGGATTGGTTTTTTTACTTACTGATTTCGTTCTGGATAAAGCGGCAGAGGACTTCAGTAAATTAGGCTTTGATCAGCCTGTCCACCTTGGTATTAACGTGCCGCCTGGTTATTTAGTCGGACCAAACGCGATCAGAAAAATTCAATTGCTCGACAGACAGTTGAGCCGAAACAAAGTCTCATTAGGGGTAGAGATAACGGAGCGTCAGCTCATTGATTCAGAGGCGAGAAAATGCATTGCAGCGCTGCGAGTGCATGGTATTGATGTGCTGATCGATGATTTTGGAACTGGCCAAACCTCGTTAGCATTTCTACAGCACATGCGCATAGATTACTTAAAAATCGATAAGTGCTTTGTCGAAACTATTGGTATTCCTAGCCTTAGTGCTTCTGTCTTAAAAGCGATGGTTCACTTCGCGGAAGAATTACAAGTACAATTGATCGCTGAAGGCGTGGAAACCATAGCGCAAGCTGAACACTTAAAGAAGATGGGAGTGAGATATCATCAGGGATACCTGTACTCCAAACCATTACCTTATGAGCAGCTTGCGCAGCGAAGTCATTATGATTGGTAGACGTTAGCTCTATAACACTGAGCATTTTCATCAAACACAAACTCTAACTCATTTTTGATGCTATCTAAGCGGTCTTCTTGGTAGTGAGACACATACAATAGTTGGCTTAAATTCTCTCTAGCGATGAGCTCAAGTGTGTTCTTAACTAACCGTCTACCCAAAAAATCTAACCCTTGATACGGCTCGTCCAAAATCAATAATGTGGGTTGTTTCACGATGGCTCTTGCAATCAGTAACAGTCGCTGCTGACCGTACTCTAATTGCTTGAATGAGGTTTTTTTGTACTGGCTCATATGTAAGATATCGAGCCACTCGTTTGCAATATTCATCTCTTTGCGAGTTGGCTGGTTATACAACCCAATCGAATCGTAAAATCCTGACAAAATGACTTCTAATGCGCTGCAATTGACTCGATATTGGAGGTGTAGCGCTGAAGACACCATACCGATATGCTGCTTAATTTCCCAGATTGTCTCGCCAGTACCACGCTTTTTACCAAAAATATCAATGTCATTGCTGTAGCATTGCGGATGATCGCCAAAGATCAATCCAAGTAAGGTACTCTTTCCACAACCATTTGGGCCTTTGACCTGCCAATGTTGGCCCTTGTCTATGCGCCAGTTCAAGTCAGTAAAAATCTTCTTATCGGTGTATTCGACAGCCCCATTCTTTAGTTCAAATATTGGGTTGTTGAATGGCGTCGAGTGCTGATGCTGACGTATCAAGCTCATCATTTCTTCACTCTGTTGCTTTGACTGAGATTTAATTTGTCCAATGATTGGATGATTATCCCAACTGGACTTATCCATTGTACTATCAAGCTTTCCTGCACTGAAAAGCGCGATGCTATTGATCCACTCAGGCATGTCAGATTCGCGAGAGAAGGTTACGAGTAGTTGCACATTTTGAGAAAGCGAGTGTAAATAGCGAGCGAGAGCAGCTCGGTGCGCAATATCTAAGCCAGTAAATGGATTATCGAGTAATACTAAGTCAGGTTGTGTGGCTAAAGCTCGGGCGAGCATTACTCTTCTGGTTTCTCCGGTAGAGAGAACACGGAAGCCACTATCTCTAAGATGACTTAGGTCGAGATCATTAACTAGCTGTTCAGTTAAGTTAGTGTCTTGGCTCTGTTCTAGGATTAATGAATAAACAGTGCTTCCTTGGTCGATACGATCAAGAAAATCCGTATCATCTTTTTCTAATTCTCTTTCCAGTAATCGCTGTTGCTCTGATAACGACACTTGCGCAACGGACAGCCCATTTAGCTCAATTTCCCCACTATTTGGTGATATTTCATCACAAATAAGGTCTCCAAGCAGAGAGCCAATATCTCCATCCGCGCTGAATATCCCCCAAGACTGCTGAGTGTTAATTTTCCAATCGTCAATAAACAAGTGTGTCGTGTTTCTCTTAGCTGCAAGCTGACGAAAGTGAATAGTCATTGTGTTTGTCTTCCTTGTTTTCGTTTTAGTGGATTACTTATAACAATTTACGAACTCAGTACGGAAGCGCTTTTGTGTATTAATTTTGAACAGTGCTCAGTCTTGTGCATATTAACGAAGCCTTGTATTAGAGGATAAAAATGCGACTAGAGTCATTAAGTAACAAGTAAGCTTGTCAATAATTTTGTTTTATTTTTGAATCAACCTATCATTATGCATGTAAATGTTATGCTGATAAATTCATATTTGCCGTTTGTTAATTAATCAATGTAAGGACACATGTTTATGAGTGAAACGGAATACGATTACCCTTCGAGTTACAGCCTAGTTTCCATTACCGATACCTCCAGTTACATCAAATATGCCAGTGAAAACTTTAATGAAGTAGCGGGGTTTGATGAAGGGGAGCTTATCGGTAAACCCCACAATGTTGTGCGTCATCCTGATATGCCAAAACAGGCTTTTAAAGATTTATGGACTCACCTGAAAACTGGCAAACACTGGATGGGAATGGTCAAAAATCGACGTAAAAACGGCGGCTATTATTGGGTTGACGCGTTTGCTTCTCCTATAAAATCTAATGGTGAAGTTGTGGAATACCAATCAGTGAGATTTAAACCTGAGCGTATACACATCCAGCGAGCGGAAAAAGCGTATTCGAAGCTTCGAAATAATCGTAAGCCGTGGAAAATGTATCTTCCTCGTACACGTTTGTGGATGAGATCGGCCTTCTTCCTTTTAATTTCAAACCTTCTTGGCTTACTCATTCTACAAATGAATCAATCACCAGTGATAGCGTTTGGCGTTGTTGCGTTACTTTCCGTTTTCTCTATTTATGTATTAACCAGACCAGTTGAGAAGCTCGCTAAACAGGCTAGGCAAGACTTCAACAATCCACTCATGGAATATATTTATTGCGGAAGAATCAACGATCTGGCTGAGATTGAGCTGGGTATGAAGATGCGTAAGCAATTTGCAAATGCGCTATTGGGGCGCGTTGGCGTGTCTGTAAAAGACTCTTGCGAAGAAACGCGCGCAAGTGCTAACAGTGCTGCGACAAATAGCCAGCAAGTGACGGAGAACTTAAGCGCACAGAAAGTGGAGATTGACTCGGTCGCAACAGCGGTCAACGAGATGCAAGCCTCTTCATCTGAGATATCAAATAATGCTCAAGCGACCGCCGAGGCTACGTTAGAAGCGCAAAATACGATGATAGACAGCCGTAGCGTTATCGATAATGTTAACCAATCGGTTTTAGAGTTGGTGGGTGAGCTCGGCGAAATATCTAAAGTGGTCATACGTTTGAACCAACAAACCGAGCAAATTGGAACCGTTGTTGAAGTCATCAATGGTATTGCCGAACAAACTAATTTATTAGCGTTGAACGCTGCAATTGAAGCCGCGAGGGCAGGCGAACAAGGCAGAGGGTTTGCCGTTGTAGCAGATGAAGTGAGAACCTTAGCTAAAAGAACTCAGGAATCGACAACAGAGATTAAATCGGCCATTGAAGGGATTCAAAATGGGAGCAAATCAGCGGTTTCTGCGTTAGAGAAAGGTAATGAAATGTCGACCGGAACGGTAACATTGTTAGGTACTGCTTTGGATAGCATTCAACAATTGGAATCCCTTGTTCAGGACGTCGTCGAACGAAACCAACAAATTGCGGTCGCGATAGAAGAGCAGGTTTATGTAACGGATGAAATAAATGAAAACATCCAGTCGCTTAATTTAAAGTACAGTGAATCGTATGAACTGATGACTGAAACGAATCATATGAACACCAAAGTGCAAAATTGCACCAATGACCTGTCTGAAATGATTAAGAAGTTTGCTTAAACTTTAGAAAATCGAAGTTAAAAGCCCGCTAAACATTAGCGGGCTTTTAACTGGAATATAGTGAAGTGCCGGATTCGTTTACGAGCGAGGATTTCTAAATCTCGTTTTTTAAGAGCTAAAACGACGAAAGCTCGCAATAAATGCGAGCTCTCTAAATAAGTGGCGGAGAGATAGGGATTTGAACCCTAGATACGCTATTAACGTATGCCGGTTTTCAAGACCGGTGCTTTCAACCACTCAGCCATCTCTCCGTTGTGGGCGGTATAATAAGGAGCATAGTCCGACTTGTAAAGTGCTGAATTATAATAGAAGTACTGTTTGCTTGTTTTATGATCACTGATGTGATGTTGGACAGTTTGAAAACGGAGTGAAAAAGGGACAAAAAGTACCAATTTATAGAGTTTTTACTTTATATTGGCGCACGTCAATAAAATGGTGTTTTATTGTTATCTTGCTGATATATAAGACATAACATGCTTTTAGGGTACATGTGTTCGCCCGAAAGTATTTGCAAGACTTTGTGAACTAATTCAAACTTAACTGGTATAGCCAGTTGTGCTTAGAATTCTTAAGGGTGTTTATGAAGGTCACAAATCTATTTAAAGACAAAGTTGATGCGATTTCTGCTCATCAATCCGAGTTTATGAATTGGATGTCTCCAACGTTACGCGATTATTGGAGTGACTTTTTGGGGAAAGCTCAAAATAGCTTTCTTTTCTCAAAAGTTCGTGATCACCAGCAGCCAGCCGTCAACGAAGAAGTTGCACCTCAACCTGCACCGATCGTAATGGCACCTGAGGCTCAAAAGCTTTATGACGAGTTAAGTGAAAAAATTGGCGAAGTTATTCACACTGGTGATTGGGTTCATGTGTCTCAAGAACGTATTAACCAATTTGGTGCTGTAACGGAAGACATGCAATGGATTCATACCGATCCAGAGCGTGCTTCAACTGAATCTCCATTTAAGACAACTATCGCTCATGGCTTTTTAACATTAGCATTGCTGCCTAAACTGACGGATTCAGTCGATCCAGACAAGCCAATGTTCCCAACAGCTAAAATGGTAGTTAACTTGGGTTTAAACCAAGTCCGTTTCCCTTACCCTGTCAAAGCAGGCAATAATGTTCGTGCAGTCAGCACGTTAACAAAAGTAACGCCAATCAAAAAAGGTTTGGAGATTGAGCGCGAAATTAAAGTGGAAATTGAAGGTATTCGTCGACCTGGTGCGGTTGTGGTCTCTGTAATTCAACTGCATTTCTAATTCCGAAACCGGATAGAACACGACATAGTAAAAGAGAGCATCAGGGTGCTCTCTTTTTCATTTTTACTGATTAAAGTTTTTTACTGGCGTATAACCGTAATCTGCAATCGCTTTTTGTCCCTGCTCTGAACGAAGGAAAGCGATAAAACCTTTACCTGCATCGCTAATCTTATCTACTTTGTATAGCACTAGGAATGGTCGCGCCAACTTGTACTTATGATTGCTAATGTTTGTCGAGGTTGGGTCAATACCATCTAACTGAATCGCCTTGATCGAGCGATCTACTGACCCTACAGAGATAAAACCAATGGCGCGAGTGTTATGGTTAACAATGGTTTTTACCATGCTGTTGCTGTTTACAACCAAGTTGTTTGGGCTGATATCCGAGACAAGGCGATCATTAACGATTTTGGTCAGTCCCAGCAAGCTTTCGAAGCTGTAACGTGAACCTGAAGACGCTTCTCTAGTAACCACCGCGATAGGCTGATCTGCGCCCCCGACCTCTTTCCAATTCTTAATCTTACCTTTGTAAATATCAAACAGCTGTTGCTGAGAAAGGTTTTCTACAGAGTTGGTACGGTTTACAACAACAGCGAGGCCATCATAAGCGATAGGGTATACATTGAGATCTTCACCTTTTTCGCTTTCAGTCAGATAGCGAGAGCTCATGCCTATTTCGGCTACTCCTTTATTGACCATGGTGATACCAGCACTCGAACCAATGCCCTGAACAGCAACGTAATCGTCTGGGTGTGTTTTGTTGTATTCCTCAGCAAGTACATCCATCACACGAGCAACCGACGTTGAACCCGAGATGTTGATTTCTTTTGCAATGGTAGGGAGGGAGACTGCTATGGCCAATAACGTCGCCACAGTAAAACGTAACATATTAAACTCCATATACGGGATAAAGCAGAGTTTATGATATTGCGTTCAGGTTACACTTTTGTGAACTGTTAGCGCTAAACAGGGGAATTGTTTCTAGTCAAGAGGTGATGGAGCTAGCGTTTCCAAGTGGACTGAGATGATAATCTGGGCAAATGATAATATAGCTATCTTATACTTGAGTTAGGTAGATAACTACCATCGGTGATGATGTAAAGGTTATATACTAGGATCGACAGCTCTAACTATCATCCATCGGGAGAACGTTGATGTCAGTGTCCCAAATGGCGACAAGTCGTTTATACAAATCAGTTCAATCGCTCTGCTCTGCGCGTAATGCTAACTTGCCTGTCGAACAGGGCAAGTGCCTCTATGAGCTAGTAGAAAATGGCGTTGAGCTTCATCGGGCGCATTTTCTCCTCGACTCCCAGCATAGCGAGTATACTTCTCCCGTCGCGAAGATCATGTTTGATGAGGAAAACCAACTTTGGTATTTCTATGTTCCCACATATCACAACGAGCTGTTAAGGTGGGTGCCTTATAAGCCACTTCCATTTAGCCGAATGCTTGAGGACTTACTCAACGAGTTGGAGCGCGATCCTCAAGCGTGTTTTTGGGAATAGGGCGAGCCCAACGGATGCGAATGCCGACATGATTTATACTTTAGGCCTAACAACTTGGTTTCTAAAGTCTTTGGGGGTCATGTTGTAAACGGATTTAAATGCTGTACTGAAATGCGCTGCACTTTTAAAGCCAGACTCAAACGCTATTTCTGTTATTGATTTTTCTGACTTGCGCAGTTGGGTTGCTGCGAAGTTTATCCGTTTCACCTTTAATATCTGAGAAAACGAAAGATCATCTGCGGCGAGGCGACGTTTTAAGGTTGCGATGGACATGCTCATATGAGCCGCTAAGCCTTCTAGCGTGATGTCTTTTTCAATATTACCCTCAATGTACTTAATGGCTTTTTGAGAGTCGCTCAGGCTACTTGCATCATCTATGATAGATAGGATGTTTGGCTCTACCTCAACCATCAACGACAGCAATGCCATTGCGATATGGCTTTGTGTGTAGTCTGGAGCATTGCGACTCGCTAACTTAACCAACATGTCCTTCAATTGTGCTACTTCGCTACTGGATTGCGTTGAAAAAGGATAGAAGCGCCTTTCTTCCGTTTTGGAACGTAGCATCGGGTGCGCTTTCTTAAAGTCACAGAATATATTTGGATTGAAGACTAAAGCCAGTGCTTTAAAGCCTCCGTCACTAGAGACGGCTTCTGCACTGCTCAGATCTGCGGAGTTATAGAGTGTGAAATCTCCGGCTTTAAGTTCAAATTGCTCGCCATTAGGTTGATGAACTAATAGGGCACCTTCTTCAACAATATATAACCCATTATGTGTTGCAGTGTAACGCTCACTTTTGCGCGCAGTGAAGTGATTAAAGCGAATGATCTCAATGTTCGGCATACTCTTTCTTATCGTTTTACATAACAAATAAAAAAGGCGCTCAATAGAGCGCCTTTTAACTTCATTCGGTATTACTCACTTACAGTCTGTTCTGTTTGTGCTGCTGGTTGTTCAGCGAATACCTGGGTTGGCTTTGCAACTAAACTGCGGTTTTCTTGGTTTACGTCCGTAAGGACAATTTCCAATGTATCCCCAAGTTTGTATACGACCTCTTTATCGATAGAGATGGTACCGTTGTCGCCATTGCACTCAATTCTTTCTTTATTATCAAGAATTAGTGCACCAGGAATAAAGGCTGCTGCGCCATTTTCGAGAAGTCGGACACGTGCGCCTGCACGATTAATATCGAAAATCTCACCTGTGAAACAAGTTTTCTTACTCGGCTCATCAGCAAGCGTGCGTGCATATAGCCAATCTGAGACATTTCGCTCAGCGATTTTATGATGTTTACGATGTAGAGCTAGCTCTTCGCCTACTTGGTCATCTGGTTTTTGTACGGGTTCTTTACCAAGGATGACGGCCTTCAACATACGGTGGTTGATCATATCACCGTATTTACGAATTGGTGATGTCCAAGTTGCATAGATGTCTAAACCCATTGCGTAATGAGGCAGAGGCTGATTACCCACCTCACTGTATGCTTGGAACTTACGAATGCGGTTATCTAGATAAGACGTTTCTTGAGCTGCCAACCAGCGGCGCAACGCAGCAAAGCCTTCTAGCGTAGCAATAGACTCCGCTGTGAACTCCAACTGGCCTTCTGGATTGACAAGTTGAACCACTTCTTCAATCTTCTCGTTCTTGATACCTGCATGCGTATTGAAGACACCTGTTTCAAATTTATCGCGTAATGTACGACCTGCACAGATGTTTGCGGTAATCATGGATTCTTCAACAAGACGGTTTGCACTGCGGCGCATGTCTGCGTGGATAGCGATTACATCGTTATCTTCACTGAGCTCAAAACGGTAGTCAGGACGATCAGGGAAGACCACTGCGTTTTTCTCACGCCATTCAGCGCGAGCAAGAGAGAACTCATAAAGATCACGAACGATGGTCGCGATCTCTTCAGATGGCGTCCATGCTTCAGAGCTGCCGTTTTCTAACCAATCAGACACGTGATCGTATGCTAGGCGTGCATGTGATTTGATGTTTGCCGCGAAGAATTTAATATCGTCGCCAATCACACCATCTTTACTTACCGTTACGGTACAGCAAATAGCAGGGCGGGTTTCACCTTCAATCAGAGAACATAGGTTGTCCGCTAAATCGCGAGGTAGCATCGGGATGTTGCGTCCTGGAAGATAGATAGTATAGCCACGCTCACGCGCTACTTTATCCATTTCATCTTCAGGTGTGATGTAAGCGGTTGGGTCCGCAATAGCGATGGTGAGTTCGAAATCGCCAGATACGGTTTTCTTCGCGTACAGCGCATCGTCCATATCTTTAGTCGATTCACCGTCGATAGTGACGAATGGAACATGAGTCATGTCTACGCGTTCTAGCTCCGCGTCGTCTTTCAGTTCCCAGTTATCGATGCCTGCTGGCTCAGAGTTTGGTAGATCGTTTTGAGCAAGCGTTACCCACCAAGGCGCAATTTTATCATTCGCGTCAGTGATTTTTTCAGAAATTTCTACGAAGAAAGAGTTATCGCCTTTTAGAGGGTGGCGAATAAGATGTGCGACAACCCAATCACCTTCGGCGAACTCGTCAGGTTTTAGACCTTTCTTTAGTTTCGCTTTAAGAGATAGCTTTTTAAGCTGTGGGTGATCAGGTGCTACGTTGAGCTTGCCTTTGAACATTTTTACTCGACCAATAAAGCGAGTCACGGCTTGTTCTAGCAGCTCTTGTGGCTCTGCAACTTCGCGTTCATTTTCGGTGCGGATAATGGCGATGACTTTGTCACCGTGCATGCACTTTTTCATGTACGCAGGCGGGATGAAGAAGCTCGTCTTACTGTCCACTTCCAAAAAGCCAAAGCCTTTATCTGTGGCTTTTATTGAGCCTTCTTTTTTAGGCAGGTTTTCTTGGATTTGCTGCTTAAGCTGAGCGAGTAGTGGGTTATCTTGAAACATCTTTTCTTAAATTACCTATGGAGTTGGGCACACTATAATCATTGCGAGCTATTATTACTACCTGTGGAGCGTAATTTCGCCGTGAATTTTGCCAATTTAACCACGAGAAATTGGCTTAAATATTGATGAAATTCTCATCTGTGAGTTACGCGAATCTACGGGGAATGGTAGGGTTGGTGGAAAAATATGCTAAAAATACCATTGTTGAGAATAAATTGTGATGTAATTCAATTTTTTCTGGATTTTTTTATGCTTTTAAGGAATAATCCGCCTCCCTTAGTCGTCCCTAATGGCTTATCGCGGTTGTGTACTGTGCTGTGTTCCCGTCTGAATGGAATCAGTATCTGGATGGATCAGTATCGAATTGGAAGAGCATATGGGACTGTTTTTTTGTTTAATTAAGTAGGATCCCAATGCAAGATTCTGTTATTCAATTCAGTGATTTATCTCTGAATGATTCTATCCTTTCTGCTCTAGACGGAATGGGTTTCGTGTCACCAACTCCAATTCAGGCTGCGGCAATCCCACACCTATTGGAAGGTGCTGACGCGCTGGGTAAAGCTCAAACAGGTACAGGTAAAACAGCAGCGTTCTCTCTGCCTCTTCTCAACAAACTCGATCTAAACCAACGCAAACCGCAAGCGATTGTACTTGCTCCGACTCGTGAGCTGGCAATTCAGGTTGCAGCGGAAATGAAAAACCTTGGTAAAAACATCAAAGGTTTGAAAGTTCTAGAGATTTACGGTGGCGCATCTATTGTCGACCAAATGCGTGCTCTTAAAAGTGGCGCTCATGTAGTTGTCGGTACTCCAGGCCGTGTTCAAGATCTTATCAATCGCGAACGTCTACACCTAGACGAAGTTAGTACTTTCGTTCTTGATGAAGCAGACGAAATGCTAAACATGGGTTTCGTAGATGACGTAACTGCGATCATGGAGCACGCTCCAGAGTCAGCACAACGCGTTCTGTTTTCTGCAACTATGCCTCCAATGCTGAAGAAGATCGTTGAACGTTTCCTTCGTGACCCTGTAACGGTTGACGTTGCTGGTAAAAACCACACTGTAGACAAAGTTCAACAACAGTTCTGGGTAGTGAAAGGTGTAGAGAAAGATGAAGCAATGTCTCGTCTTCTTGAAACTGAAGAAACTGACGCGTCAATCGTATTCGTACGTACTCGTCAAGATACTGAGCGTCTGGCTGACTGGCTATCTGCACGTGGCTTCAAAGCAGCTGCACTGCACGGTGACATTCCTCAGTCTCTACGTGAACGTACTGTTGATCACATCAAACAAGGTGTTATTGACATCCTAGTTGCAACTGATGTTGTAGCTCGTGGTCTTGACGTTCCACGTATTACGCACGTATTTAACTACGACATCCCATTTGATGTTGAGTCATACATCCACCGTATCGGTCGTACTGGCCGTGCTGGACGTAAAGGTAAAGCGATCCTTCTAGTTCGCACTAACCAAATTCGTATGCTTCGCACTATCGAGCGTGTAACTAAGTCATCTATGGAAGAAATCCAACTTCCTCTACGTGACCAAGTTGCTGAAGCTCGTCTAGCTAAGCTAGGCGCTGAGCTTGAAGCAGAGAAAGAGCACAAAGCACTAGACAAATTTGCTGAGTTGGTAGAGAAACTACAAACTTCTCTAGACATCGACCCTGCAACACTTGCTGCTATGCTTCTTAAGCGTCAGCAAGGCAAACGTCCTCTGTTCTATATTGGCGAAGACCCAATGGTTGAAGCAATTGAGCGTGACAAGCAACGTCGTAAAGAGCGCCGTGAAGGTGGTCGCGACGGCGGTCGTAACTTCAACAACCAAGACTGGGATACTTACCAGCTTCAAGTTGGTCGTGAGCAAGGCGTTCAAGTTAAAGACATCGTTGGCGCTCTAGCAAACGAACTAGGTCTAGGTAAAGGTTCTATCGGTGCGATCAAACTAGCTCAAGGTCACACATTCGTACAGCTACCTAAAGCAATGACTTCAGACGCGGCGAACAAGCTAAGCAAACTACGTATCCGTCAACAAGATGTTGGTGCTGTAGTATGTGACTTCGATGATTTCCGCGAGTCTCGTGGTGGTCGCCGTGACGGTGGTCGTCGCGATGGTGGTCGTCGTGATGGCGGTGGTTACCGTGGCAACCGCGAAGGCGGCAATCGTGGTGGTGATCGTCGTGAAGGCGGTCGTCGCGAAGGTGGTTTCCGTGGTAACCGTGACGGCAACCGCGATGGTAATCGTGAAGGTGGCGAACGTCGTTTCGATCGCAACCGTGGTGGTGATCACCGTGGTGCACATCGTGGTGAACGTGGTCACGGTCGTGGCCGTCGTACAGACGCATAATCACGAGTGATTAAAGCGACGGTTTAAGTTGCTACAAAAAGAATTGAAAGCCGAGCAAAGCGCTCGGCTTTTTTATGCGCGTCTAATACGGTTTTGCTTTTCATCGTGTTTGTTTACCCAACTTATTACTTCGTCTAAGGGCAGGGCAGAACAAGTAACCCTGAATGATGTCACAGCCTCGACTTCTCAAAAAATGCAGTGTGTCCATGTCTTGAACGCCTTCTGCTACGACCGAATACCCTAATCCATGTGCTAGCGCAATCGTGTTCTCAACGATAGAGCGGGAGCCTTCAGTGCGGCTTGCTGTGAAAAGAAATTAACCAGCTTACCTTGAAACGTATTATCAATCTTTCGACGTTTTTGAGGTTATCTCATAATTTGAATCAGTCATTGGCCTTCAGGTTGTGTCATGTCTTCGATAGACTCAAAGTAGTATTTACGATAAGGGAGCCCAGTAAGAGCGTCATGGACGGCATTGCGCTTCTCTCTTTCAGCAACAGTATGAAGCTTTAATATCGAATCGTTGCTCCACTTAATCACCAGCACGACAAAGATACTGCCGCCAAAAAGTATAAGAGAAACCCCCGTTTCTAAGAGAGAAGTAATAGGTTTTTGCATGATAGCGTGCAAAAAAACGGCATAAGCAAAAATGAAACAGCTGATTAACAATAATAGGAAAGTCCACCCGGTTACGTCAGTTTTCGAGCAGATGTTTTTTGTCATCTGCCATCCCCAGCAGAGCAAAATCAAACCTAAGATCACTAATAGAAATGCAATAGTGGGCACATTATTACCCCGATTTATTGATTGGTTTGTTATTTTTGTTCACCCAATAAACAACGTAGCTTATATATCTGACTTTGTACAAATTGACCTATTCATAAATTATGTTTAACAAGTGATATTTTTTAGTCTTCAAATAAAATCAAAACTTGCTACAGATCAACAAAATTTGTTCAATCAAATCGCTTTTACTAAAAGATTGTTGAAAGATTAAAAAATTATTGAATAATAGAGGGACAAACAAGAAGTACGCAGCGCACAAGCGCTATTACAACCTCTGCTCTACAACAGGATAACTATTTCATGTCTAATTCGTTTGTACTGGTGATCAACTCTGGTAGCTCTTCATTAAAATTTGCTGTTATTGATTCTGAAACCGGTGAAGCTTTGGTATCAGGTATTGGTGAGTGTTTTGGCCTACCTGAAGCTGAAATCAGTTGGAAATATCAGGGAGAAAAAACCGTTGAAGCAATTCCAGCTGGTGGCAACCATCATCAGTACGCTGTTGAGCGAGTGGTAAAACTACTCGATACTCTAGGTTTGAGCTCAAAATTTGTCGCTGTAGGCCATCGCATTGTCGCAGGCGGTGAAACCTTTAAAGGAACTGTGAAAGTTGATGAAACAGTTATTCAAGAAGTAGAGCGCCTTGCTGAACTTGCACCACTTCATAACAAAGCGAACGCTGAAGGCATGAGAGCGGCAATGGCGGCGTTCCCTTCACTGCCTCAATTTGCTGTATTTGACACTGCTTTCCACCAAACAATGCCAGCCAAAGCCTTTATGTACGCACTTCCTTACGAGCTTTACGAAGAGCATAAAGTGCGTCGTTACGGTGCTCACGGTACAAGCCACTACTACGTAAGCCGTGAAGCAGCGAAAATGCTAGATAAGCCGGTTGAAGAAAGCAGCTTTATCACTGTGCACTTAGGTAACGGTGCATCAGTGAGTGCGGTTAAAAATGGCGAATGTGTTGATACAAGTATGGGTTTGACGCCGTTAGCTGGCCTAATGATGGGCACTCGCTGTGGTGACCTTGATCCAAGTGTTATCGAGTTCCTTTTCCGTAAAGGCTGGGAAAAAGACGAAGTGTTCGAGATGATGAACAAGAAGTCAGGTTTCTTAGGTGTATCTGGTGTGACAAGTGATGCTCGTGGCGTACTAGAAGCAATGGAAGCGGGGAATTCACGTGCGAAGTTGGCATTTGAGATCTTCACTTACCGCGTTGCGAAATACATTACTTCCTACCTAGCGGCTCTGGATTCATTAGACGGCATCATCTTCACTGGTGGTATTGGTGAAAACTCACTACCAATTCGTCGTGAAATCTTGAAAAACCTAAAACTGTTAGGTTTTGTTGAAGATGAGAAAGGTAACGAAGATGCAAGATTTGGTAACGCAGGTGTTATTGCAACATCTGAGTTATTAGGTGCCAAAGCTCTTGTTATTCCTACTAACGAGGAATTTGTGATAGCTAAACAATCGGTTGAGCTATTGTAATATATAACGAAAACAGAAAGTTAAAAGCGAGCCTCGTGCTCGCTTTTTTACTTAAAGCAATTTGGTAATTACTCTTTGAGTTTCAGAGCTTCGCGCTTTTCGATTAAAAAATCCATCAAGACGCGGATTTTTTTCGGCATATGCTCTCGTGAAGGTATATATAAATAAAACCCAGGAAACTCTTTGCACCAAGGTGTCAGAACTCGGGTCAATCTTCCCTCATTTATGTGCTTTTCCACCCATAAATCAATATGCTTCACTAAACCCACACCCTGTATTGCAGCTTGTAACATACTATAGTCATCATTAAAAATAGCATTGCCTTTAGGCTCGAAAACGAGGGTGCGCTTTGCAACATCTGGAGAGGTTAGCGACCAATGATCAATTGTTCCGCTAGAGGTAAAACGATAAGCAAGGCAATTGTGACCTTCTAAATCCTCAGGAGTTTGAGGTAGTCCATTTTGCCTAAAGTATTCAGGAGAGCCCACTATTGCCGTTGTTAACGGCGGAGTAATAGGGACCGCAACCATATGTTCATCTAAGCTTAATCCTAAGCGAATGCCAGCGTCAACGCCTTCTGCGACGATGTTAGAAAACCCATCATCCATGATTAGCTCTAGGCGTATTTTAGGATAACGAGAGAGGAACTCACCTAGATAGGGCTCAATAAGCAGCCGAGCAGCGGTTCTTGATACACTGATACGGATTAATCCCGAAGGCTCAAGATGAGAGTCGTTCAATTCGTTAACGACCTGCTCAATGTTCATCAATGAAGGTTGCAAAATATCAAGCAGACGTTGGCCTTCTTGAGTCAACGACATACTTCTGGTGGTTCGATTAATTAACCGAACTTGTAGCTGTTGTTCTAACGCTTTTAGGTGTTGTGATAAGGCAGCACGGGTTACCCCCATTTCTAAGGCTGCTTTAGTGAAACTGCGATGGCGAGCAATATGTCCAAACCACGTCAGTGATGAAATTAAAGAAGGTTCTATTCTCATTTGTTAAGTATAACTAAACAGTCATGTAGATAAAACGATATTTATCCGAAACAGTGTGTTGACTAATATTACATCGAAGCTTAGGTCAGCCTGAGATGAACAGTTAACCTCTAATGGAGAATGTCGCTATGTCTAAAGTCACTTTCAAAAATCTCAATGGTCAAGGTATTGAGATTTCAGCGGTTATCAACTTCCCTACAGATTTTGATGCAAGTAAACAATATGCGGCGGTTGTTGTTTCACACCCAGGTGGTGGCGTAAAAGAGCAAACCGCAGGCCTATATGCGAGTAAACTTGCAAAAAGCGGCATAATTGCCATTGCGTTTGACCGTTCGTATCAAGGTGAAAGTACAGGTGAGCCTCGCCAAATGGAAAACCCTTACACGAGTACTGAAGACGTGAGCGCAGTCGTCGACTATCTGACAACGTTAGAGTACGTCGATAACGATAAAATTGGCGCAATGGGGATTTGTGCTGGTGCGGGCTATAGTGCAAATGCAGCGATCAATGATCGTCGAATCAAAGCACTGGGTATGGTTAGTGCCGTAAACATTGGCCAAATGTTCCGTAATGGTTGGGATAATTCGGTTAACGATGCTGACGCTGTTGGTTACTTAGAATTTGGTTCGAATGCTCGCACAACCGACACGAATGGTACAGAATTCGCGACTATTCCTCTAGCTCCGATGCGTGAAGAAGATGCCTCAAATGCAGAGCTACGCGAAGCTTGGGAGTATTACCACACACCACGTTGTGAACATCCAAATGCGCCGGGTTTTGCTCTAACTCGTAACTTAAACCAGATCATTACTTACGATGCGTACCACAAAGCGGAAGCATTCCTAACTCAGCCAATTCTTGCTGTCGTTGGTAGTGACGCAGGCAGCAAATGGATGAGTGATGACCTGATAGAACGTGCAGCGAGTTCAGATAAAACCTTGTATGCCATTGATGGTGCAAACCATATGTCGCTTTATGATGTTGCCGAATACGTCGATGACGCAGTATCCCAACTCGCATCTTTCTTCCAACGCACTCTTTAATATTCCCGATGAAAGGCTCAATTGCTTCGAGCCTTTCTGCTCTCAAGGCTTTTTACTCTTAAGGTATTGATTATGAATATGCAAAAAATCACTTTTAGAAATGCTGATATGGCTTGGGATATGTCTGCATTAATTTTATTTCCAGAAGGCTTCAATGAATCGAAACGCTACCCAACAATGATAAGTGTTCATCCTTTTGGTAGTTGTAAAGAACAAACATCCAGCGCTGTCTATGGTAAAGCCCTTGCTGAGTTAGGTTACGTCGTGATCGCATTTGACGCGAGCTTCCAAGGAGAATCGGGGGGATTGCCTCGCTACGTAGAAGACCCAAGTCAACGTGTTGAAGATATCAGTCGCGTTATCGACTATGCAGTGACTTTACCTTATGTCGATGAGAATAGAATTGGTGGACTCGGTATCTGCGGCGGTGGTGGTTACATGATCAATTCAGCCCTAACCGAAAAGCGCTTGAAAGCTGTCGTAGGTATTACGCCTGTTAACTTAGGTCGCTTGTTCCGTGAAGGCTTTAGTATGTACGACCCTATCGCCAATCTTGAAGCTATGGCTGCACAGAGAACAGCCGAAGCTCGCGGCTCAGAGCTGAAAATCGATGAATTTCTTCCTCCAAATATTGAATTTGCAAAAGAAAATGGATTAACAGAACGAGACGTGTTCGAAGCTACTGAATACTACAAAACATCACGTGGACAAACCGAAGGTGGTGCAACTCGTATGCTGTTTTCACATGCACAGAAAACACTGAGCTGGGATGCCTTTGCATTTGCCGAAACGTTATTGACTCAGCCTGTTATGGCCGTGGTAGGGCAAAAAGTCGGGGCGTTTGGTGCTTATCGTGATGGGCAGGAAATTTATGGCCGCTCTGTTCAATCAAAAGACCGACAGCTGGTTAATTTGGAAAATTGGTCTCACTATGAACTGTATGACCATCCAGAAGCAGTCGGCATTGCAATGGACAAGGTTTCTGCATTCCTTGAAACACACTTAAAATAATCTAATAAGTTAGAAGCGTTTTGTAGAGTTGCAAAGCGCTTATTTTTAACAGCGTAAGATGTAGTTCGAAGCGAGTAGGTCGGTAAATCTTCGTGCGAATAACCTCATCTACAGGCTATTGACTAAATACCACTGCCAAATACTGTTTAAGACAATGTACACTGAAACCTAATTAAAGGCGTTAGATAGGAATGAAGTTTAATTTATGCGCAAATCAGATAAGAAGGTCGAGAATCTAATTAGAGAAGTGTTGACCGAAGTTTGTGAAGATACGCTAAAAGGCTACGATGGCTTTCTTTGGGTGACTCATACCGTCAAATTCTCTTCTTTTCCACAAAGCTTAGAAATAGTCTGCGTATTCGAAACGAAGCAAGATCGAGCTAACTTTTTTGAAGGAGAGGGCCGCCAGCATGTTTCCACAACTATTCAAAAGGCATTTAATAAGGCAGGAGTGCAACTAAAGAACGTCAGTAAGCAAATCAGTTACGATACAAAACAAAAGTGTTAGTGCGGGCAGCAATGGTCCGTAATAAAATGGTGCTTGGCTACCTTGCTATAAAAATGCAAAGGGCACTGGATGGGCAATGAAGCTTCAGCTCACTTAGATATACATCGGTGTAACTACGAGTTATGGATTGTGAATACGGTTGGTTTTCTAATGTTGCCTTAAGAGGCCATGATTAGTCGTTTACAATGAGTAAAGTACAAACTTCTGCATGGTGGATATCCGCAGAAAATTATTGAAAAGAAAGGCTCTAGCTGGAGCGGTCTATCATTTTCTTTGGGTTACCTCGACTATGAATAGCTTAATTGCTATGTTTCGCAAAATATATGGAGAATCTCCTGCGCGTTATTTTTCTAGATGCCGTGCAGAATAATGTGTTGACCGGCTGAGGGAAAAATGAAAACCAAAATAATAATGTCTTTTCTACTCGCTACATTGTGTGTCAGTGCCAGCGCCAGTACGAATGAGCCGAAATACCATTCTGCGCTAACAATCAAAACGGCATTCAGTGAAGACAGAGACAAGCCAGTAGAAGTCTATTATTGGTATCCCACAACGAACGAAAAAAACAATTTCACGTTTGGTAGGGGGAACATTTTTAAATCAGTCGAAACGCAGTTAGATGCCCCTTTAGCAAGTGGAAAATTTCCCGTTGTGCTTTTGTCGCAGGGCGGAACACGGTCAGCGTTTTCCCACAGTGGTTGGATAGCCTCGAGCCTGGCGCAACAAGGTTATGTCGTTGTGGTACCAAAGCCTCCTGCACCGAACGAAATCAATGCAGAAATGGCTGTTGATGAAATCACATTCAGAACCAGTGATTTGGTGCTTGGGCTGAACGAATTAAGTTCGGTCGGGATACTGTCCGGAGGCGTAGATACTGATGCAGTGCAGGGGGTCGGCTTTTTTCTGGGCGGCACATCTATGCTGATGCTCTCCGGAGCGCAAATAAGCCCGGAGAAATATCGAACATCGTGTCACAACGCCACCAATGTAGACTGTCATTGGTTACGTGAAAATAACGTTGATATTACCAGCATCCCGGATCAAAAATTCCCCCGATTTCAGTCTGAAAACAAACTGAAATCGGTCGTCGTTATCAACCCTGAGCTAACGAAAACTTTTGTCCCTGAAACTCTGGCTTTGATGAACAATGCTATCACCGTGGTGACGCTTTCTGATCGGCTACATCCCGCACTGACACCAGCCGAATCACTTGTTGATCTTCCCAATGTGACGTTTCAAGAGATTCCTAGTGCGAGTCAGTTTAGTGCGTTCGCAGAATGTACTGAGCGTGGCATTAAAATTCTCGCATCAGAAGGGGAGGAAGCACTTTGTCAGGAGCGTGACGAGGTTTCCAGAAAGGACAATCATCAGCACATTTTGGATGTAATTCTGGCCAGGTTAACAAAGTCATAAGAGTGCAACAATGAGGAGCTTTCTTACACATTGTGTGCTTGGACCAGCAAAGCGAGAAGTAAGTTTTTGCAGGCTTATCCTTTCACCATAGTGCAAGGCCTACTAGTGACCGTGTTATTTGCTCTAACTAAGTACTTGTACCAACATTTTGAAACTTAGAAGAACACACAAAATACCAACGATTTTCTTAAGAACTTTATTTGGGAAATACTCTGCACAACGCACGCCGAGGCTAGTAGTTAAGTAGCTACTAATGGAGAAGCTGAGCATTGCAGGAAGGTATATGTATCCTAATACTAAGTTGTTCCAATCTGTGTTTCCCCATCCGTTTAACATGTAACCGAGGCTTCCTGACAGCGCGATAGGGAAACCTATCGCAGCAGAGGTACCAATAGCACGTTTTACCTCAAAATTTTGCTGGACAAGATAGGGGATGATCAACCCCGCACCGCTTATAGAGACAAGTGCTGATACAGAGCCAATCACCGAGCCTACAGTGATATTACCGATAGCCCCATGTGGGTTCGGATTGTACTCATTTTCAGTGTTGAGAAACATCTTATAAGCAACATACAACATGAATACGCTGAAAAAGCCTGCCAGATAGACTCCTTGTAGATACGATGCTACGAATGTGGCGCAAAATGTTCCGACTAGAACTCCGCTCAACATTTTTACTACCATTGTCGAGTCTACATTCTCTTTTTTGTAGTGAGCGCGCATGCTGCCCAATGTTGTAACAATCATCGAAGCCATTGATGTCCCTAACGCAAGATGCACTACTTCCGTATCAGCTATTCCCTGTAGTGAAAATAGAAACGCAAAAATAGGGACGGCCATTCCACCACCACCCACACCAACGAGTCCTGCGAGAAAGCCAATGCCCAAGCCTGCTGTAATGTAATAGATAATAAAGATAGGTTCGTTCATGATGGTTCTGCCTTCGATAAAATGATCGTTGCTAAAATGTTACTCGAACGCTAACTTGCTATGGTAACGTTAAGAGGACAGAAAATAATGAATAATGGCCAAAATGGAATTGAGTAAATAAAGTGACAAACTCTGATTACAGCGAATGGAAAAATGGTGCCGCACTGATCGCTAAGGAGTGGCAGCATGAAAGGAGCGACTTCAACCATTTGGATCAACGGCCACATAATTGGCACAGTCATCATCGAGGCCAGTTACTGTGTATAGATGAAGGGCTAATTCAGGTCAAAACCGATGAAGGAACGTGGATACTACCACCTCACCGAGCTGGTTGGATCCCCCCGGGTGCGATGCACAGTGTTTATTTTTGTGGTTCTCTGAAAGGTCGTTCATTACTGTTTACTCCAGAGAGTTGTGAGCGGTTTCCAATGAGACCTTGCGTGATCCAAATGAGCGATGTGTTGAAAGCCCTATCGGTTAGAGCATCGATATGGAGTAAAACAGACGATCTATCCATACAGTCTTTACGTATTCTTGCCGTAATATCCGATGAAATCGTCAATAGCCCTCATGAGTCACTCCACATCCCACTGCCCAGTGATCCGAGACTGCAAAAAGTTACTCAAGCAATTTTAATAGACCCAAACAGCAAGCATTCTGTGGAGCATTGGGCCAATATCGGGGCAGTCTCATCTCGGACGTTAAGACGATTGATTCGTAGTGAGTTAAACATGAGTTTTAGTGAATGGCGGCAACAAGTACTGCTAATACATTCATTAGAAATGATAGCTCGAGGGGAATCGGTGGGAGATATTGCACATGCTTTAGGTTATTCGACGCCCAGTAACTTTATTGCGATGTTTCGTCGGGTCTATGGCGATTCACCCACGCGTTACTTTTCTAATCGCGGAATATAATTTCCGTGCTCGCATGCTCATGATGTTCCCCTAATTATCTTTAATCAAAAAAGGTAAATATTGAAAAGATTAATTGTTATGTTATAGCATTTCCTTGTTTGGGGCTCTACAATTTGTTGTTTAAAGAATTGATCTCACAACCAGTAGTCTCCTATTGAGAGAGAGTAAACGTTGATTTCTTCACAAGCGCTGTCTGACTTGACTCTACATGGGGTGGGACTGTGTCAATATGTCCGTGAACTAGAGCGAAATCGTAACGATTACTAGGTCTCATAGCCCTAGAAAATCAACGTTATTAAAACCTTTACCTGACCTTTTTAACGCTTGGGAGGAAGATATATGAGCATTGATGTAGTTGAGAACCCGCTTCGTGTCCAAACAACATCATCGTTGGCGATATCGACATCAGCGAACATACTTAGCGACATCTACAAACCAGAGCACAATATTGCCATATGGCAGCGAACGCTCTCGAAAGAGTTGACGAAGGACATTAATCTGATGCTGGCTCAGGAGCCTAGATTGGCACTGGTACAAAGTGTCACGCCAGATGATGCTGCACAATGGGTACGAAGCAAGTTAGAGGGCTATGCGTGTGCTGATGCGCTGAGTGAAGATGTTGCTTTAATCGTCGATATGTTCTGCTGTTTGTTTGAGGTTAAAGAAGCAGGTTTGAGACTAACTCGCCTAGACAGCCCGATGTGCCCGAAATTTCACTTTGATCGTGTGCCTTGCAGACTTGTCATAACTTATACCGGCCGAGCGACCGAATGGTTAACCAACGATACCATTGATCGCACTAAACTCGGTGCCGGTAGTCTTGGTCAACCTGATCACCTATCGGGCTTATACGACTCTGAAAGTGTCATACGACGAATGCAGCCTGGCGATGTTGCCCTGCTCAAAGGAAGTGGTTGGGAAGGCAATGAAGCCACTGGACTTATACATCGCTCTCCACATGTTGCAGATAATGAACGTCGCTTACTACTCACATTGGATTTCATCTAGAGATATGAGAAAGCTCAAAACGGTAGATGACGTCATGAAGCAGGTAGAGAAAATCTGCCTGCTGCGAGGTAAACAACTCACTACTAAACGGAAATTGATACTGACTTCGCTGCTATATGCGGAGAAGCCGCTTTCTGCCTACGAACTAGTTGACTACTGCAATCACAACTTTTCTCAAAACATTCAAGCGATGCCGGTTTATCGAATACTCGATTTCCTTGAAGCAGAGCACTTTGTCCATAAGCTCAATACATCTAGTAAATACGTCGTTTGTTCTCAAATCGCGTGCGATCAGGAGCATGGCGTTCCACAGTTTTTGATTTGCTCTCAGTGTGGAAAGGTTAGTGAAATAGCGGTTGAAGCCAATGTTATTTCTAGCGTATGTGCGAAAGCCATACAAGAAGGCTTCACCGTTCTTAGCCCACAATTTGAGATTTCCTGTGTTTGCGATGAATGCGCAAACCGCCCCCTATGAGGCAGACACACGATCTCCCCTTATAGCTTCACAAGGTGACCGAGTATTGGCCACCTTTTCAAATTATCTAAAAGAATGAATTATGTCAGCAACATTGATTAAAAACGCTCGGGTGGTCAACGAAGGAGCCATTACCGAAACAGATTTACGTATTGTTGATCAAAGAATTGACAAGATTGCTACTAATATATCCGTACAACACGGAGATATTGTAATTGATGCTAAAGGGGCTTATTTACTGCCAGGCATGATTGACGATCAAGTGCATTTCCGAGAACCTGGGCTGACACATAAAGGCACAATTGCAAGCGAGTCGCGGGCAGCGGTAGCCGGCGGTATTACAAGCTACATGGAAATGCCCAATGTTAGTCCGGCTACAACGACTATTGACTCGTTAGAGCGCAAGTTCGCTCTCGCTAAAGAAAGCTCGTTTGCGAATTATTCTTTCTACCTCGGTGCAACCGAAGACAATCTTGAACAGATTAAACAACTTAACCCCAAACAACATTGTGGTGTGAAAGTATTTATGGGGGCATCAACAGGAAATTTGTTAGTCGAAGATCCGCAAGCGTTGGAGTCAATTTTTCGTGACTCTCCAGTACTCATTGTTACTCATTGTGAAAGTGGGACTGTTATTAAACAAAACCAGCAAAAGCAAAGGCTTAAGAAGCCAGGTTTCACTATCGAAGACCATCCCATTTTGCGTGACGAAGAGGCCTGTTACGCTTCATCTTCTTATGCGGTAGAACTTGCCAAAAAGTATCACAGCCAACTGCATGTGCTGCACATCACAACGGCGAAGGAGCTAGCACTTTTTGACGAGGGAGACATTCGAGATAAATCAATCACCGCGGAGGCTTGTGTTCACCATCTTTGGTTCAGCAACAAAGATTATGGCGCTCTTGGTAATTTGATCAAATGTAATCCTTCAATCAAGTTTCCTAGTGACCGCGATGCGTTGTTAAAAGCGTTAAATACGGGGCAAATAGATATCATTGCAACAGATCACGCTCCTCACACTTGGCAAGAAAAACAAGTGCCTTACGAGCAGGCTCCAGCCGGACTGCCGTTAGTTCAGCATGCGTTACTTACTCTCTTCGAGCATGTCCGTTTAGGTCATATGAGTTTGACTCAAGTAGTCGAAAAAACTGCGCACAACCCGGCCATTCGCTATGGCATTCAAGGCCGAGGTTTTATTCGTGAAGGTTACTACGCCGATTTGGTGTTGGTTGATGCTCATACCCCAACACGAGTTAGCAACGAAAACAGTTTATATCACTGTGGTTGGTCGCCTTTTGCTGGACATGAATTTTCAGCTCAAATTCAAAAGACTTGGGTCAATGGCGCGCTAGTTTATGCCAATAACAAAGTCATCGATAAACCAGCTGGAGCGATGCGTTTATCCTTCAATCGTTAAGTCGCTGACCGCAAAGAAAGAGCCATAAACAAACTGGAAGCATTATGTTAAGAAGAAACCCAACGGGCCATATGCCACAGGTGTCCTCAACAGCCTTTATCGATCCAACCGCTATTATCTGTGGCAAAGTCATTATTGAGGATAACGTTTTTATTGGACCCTATGCTGTTATTCGAGCTGACGAAGTTAATAACCATGGAGACATGGAAGCTATCGTCATCAAACGTGACACCAATATCCAAGATGGTGTCGTAATTCACTCTAAGGCAGGGGCTGCGGTGACCATTGGTGAGCGCTCATCCATTGCTCATCGTTCCATTATTCATGGTCCTTGCCAGGTTTGTGATGATGTTTTCATTGGCTTCAACTCCGTCGTGTTCAATAGCGTCATCGGTGAGAGGTGTGTTATTCGTCATAACTGTGTCGTCGATGGCCTCGATTTACCCGCTTATTTCCATGTACCACCGATGACCAATATTGGTGTCGGTTTTGATTTAGAGAGTATCTCTAAAGTGCCGCCAGAATATTCAGCTTTTTCCGAATCCGTCGTTTCTGCCAACCATGAACTAGTCCAAGGCTACCGGAGAATTGCCAATGAACTTTAATAAGCCACTGATTTCGCGAGTGCCGACTAACATCATCACTGGCTTTCTCGGGGTGGGGAAAACATCGGCAATAATGCACTTATTGACCCATAAACCGAGTCATGAACGTTGGGCTGTATTGGTCAATGAATTTGGCGAAGTTGGTATTGATGGCAGCTTGTTACAAGGCCAAAAAAAACAACAAGACCAAGTGTTTATTCGAGAGGTCCCCGGGGGATGTATGTGCTGTGCAGCAGGTCTTCCGATGCAAATCGCCTTAAATCAATTATTGTCTGAAGCAAGGCCAGATCGATTGTTGATTGAACCTACAGGCCTTGGTCATCCTAAAGAAGTACTGCAAGTGCTATCGACCGAGTATTATCGTCAAATTCTCGCTTTGCAAAAAAACATTACTTTAGTCGATGCACGTAAACTATCGGATCCTAAGTACACTGAGCATGAAACGTTTAACCAGCAAATCACTATCGCAGATACAGTGGTAGGTAATAAGCGCGATCTCTATCAAGATGAAGATGAGCAAAAGCTGACGGCTTATATAGCAAAGCTCGGTCTGCGGGAAACAAAAGTGATTTTCGCTGAACATGGCGCTATCCCTTTTCATGAATGTGAGGGAGCGACTCGTATTGACGTGCAAAAAACGCCCTCTGTTCTTTATCGTGAAAGAGAGAAAAAGTCACTTGTTCCTGAGTTGCCTATGCCTGAGAGCGGCATTCTAAAAGCAACCAATCAGGGGGAAGGTTTCTAGAGTATCGGTTGGCGTATATCCGCTGAAAACGTGTTCGATCATCAAAAGCTGAGATTATTGCTGCTCGACCTCAAGGTCGAACGAATGAAAGCGGTTTTTATCACGGGAAGCGGTATTTTTGGTTACAATCTAACATCAGATGGACTCACAGAGTTTGAACTAGACGAGTGTTCAGAAAGCCGCCTAGAACTGATCTCTTCCGGTCTAGATGACCAATTTGAAGATAGATTATTTCGATGTTTGGAGAAGGCATCATGATAGAAAAGAGAAAACTCTCCTTTTAACCATAATGTCTTACCTCCTTAAAATTCTAGTGGGGTTTCTTTTAAAGCTGCGCTTAGGGCACTTATGCTGCCGTATTAGGGTGGGGTTAGTACCCGTATTTTCTGCCTATGCGGTTCAGGCACAGTTTTATTCATGGGGTGAGGTATCCACGTTACACGTGGCCTAATTACTTGCTTTAAGTTACACGGAAGAAACACGTCTTTTTTTAGCGAGGGCCATTGCTATATTTGCGGTACTGTAGGCGCTCTCATTGATAAAGTGCGGGTAAATTTCCCCTTTGCCATTCCAATGGATATCATAACCAGCGAAAGTCGCTAATAAAGGTGCTCCTGGTTTGACCGCCTCAAAATCTCTGCCACAAATAGTAGGGTGTACTAGTGCTTGCCGCATACCCTCTTGATCAAGTGGAACCCTGATTTCTTCGGTGTAAAAAAACGCCTCATAATCGCTCAGTAAGCCTATTTGGTTGAGGTTGTGCTTTTCAACATAGTCCAATACTGCGGTAAGCATCTGTTTCATCAACTCCAACGTACTGTACTCTAGCGCACCATGTGCTTGCGCCCCGACCTCAATCATTATTCCATATTGCCCAGCAGTACAAAGGTAAGGTTGCTCTTGCCATTCTTTTCGCTCTTCGAAAAGGATATGTGCTGATGGCATTCGTTGTTTGACGTACGCGCCCAGTTTCCGATAAAAAACATCGTTAGAAAGCAAAATCAACGTCGCTCCCATATTGCTTGTTGTATTGTGCAGGTCAACAATCAACAGTTTTTCTTGGTTTGCATATTTTTCGATAAATTGATGTGCAATCTTGCTTTCATGCAAATCAGGACAATGATTGCTATTCATTGCTGAGAACTCGCGATTTAAGTCTGTATCGATGTATCGGACGTTGTGTTTTGCTGCTTCGGAGTTTGCGATGATCGAGCAGGCTGAAAAGGTTGATCTATTGACAGAGTAACGTTTTTCTTTGATTAGTTTATGTAAATAAATACCAGAAAGTTCGTTTCCGTGTGTTCCTGCAACGATAAGTGCTGAATTGAATGTGTTCATTATTGAGCCTTCTCAAAGAGAATGGGTTGAATGACTGGTCTTCTCTTAGCCAATCCAGTGAACTGAATAAACGTTTACTAAACTGAGTAAAAATAATCCTAGATATGTTATAACATAACAATCGTTGTTATTGATACTTAGTTTCTCATGAGTCAGTTTAAATTTATTGCTTTAATCGTTGCTGTGTTTTGTTTTTCGGTCGCTTTGCTTCTACCTACAGAGGATGAGCCAAATCAAGATAGTCACAGCACTCAACTGAATCAAAGCAGTGATTCGTCACCACCTCCATCATCAAAGATAGTGGTTCCCTCAGATAGCAGTTTGACTCCGTTGCCTAAACCTAAACCTAAACAAATACACTACATAGTTAAAGTGGGAGATACGCTCAGTGGTATCTTCGCTCAATTGGGTCTCCCTTACGGTATTTTGCAGCAAATTCTCTCAGTTGATCTTGATCACCTCCAGCTAGATATGATTCAGCCCGGAGAAGAGCTTGAATTAGTGATGGATGACATGGGGCAATTGAGTCGACTAATTTATCATATGAGCCTTGTAGAGAAGGCTATCTACACTAGAGAAAACGATGGCTCCTTCTCTTACGAATTTCAGGAAATTTCAGGGGAATGGCGTGAAACCTTATTTTCGGGAGAAATCAAAGGGAGTTTTTCAGTCTCGGCACATCGAGTAGGATTGGCATTAGGCCACGTCGCAAATATTACGCAGGTGATGAAAGATAAGATTGATTTTGCGCGATCTCTTAGAGCCGGTGACCGTTTCGATATATTAGTGAAACAGCAATATTTAGGTGAACACAAAACTGGCAATAGTGAGATTAAGGCTATTTCTTTTAACTTAGCGAAGGGCGAAGTCGCTGCATTTCTAGCCGAGGATGGACGGTTCTATGATAGAGCTGGTAACAGTTTGGAGCGAGCGTTTAACCGTTATCCTGTCGATAGGGCATACCGCCGAATCACCTCTGGGTTTAACCCTAAGCGTAAACACCCAGTGACGGGAAGAGTCACCCCGCATAACGGAACGGATTTCGCGACACCAATCGGTGCGCCAGTTTATTCTACTGGGGATGGAAAAGTAATTGCGGTCCGCAAGCACCCTTATGCCGGTAATTATTTAGTGATTGAACATAACAGTGTGTACAAAACTCGTTACCTACACTTGAATAAAATCTTGGTTAAAAAAGGTCAAGTTATAAAGCGTGGGCAAAAAATAGCCCTCTCTGGGAATACTGGTCGTTCAACCGGACCACATTTACATTTTGAAGTTTTAGTTCGTAATCGTCCGGTTGATGCAATGAAAGCCGACTTACCTATCGCGAAGTCGC
Organism: Vibrio sp. Vb1127; assembly: GCF_033338735.1. NCBI lineage: Bacteria > Pseudomonadati > Pseudomonadota > Gammaproteobacteria > Vibrionales > Vibrionaceae > Vibrio > Vibrio sp. Vb1127. Next base: position 120,985 of record NZ_JAWOTF010000007.1, read on the forward strand.
TTCCTAACATCCAGAAACCTTCATTTTTGGCGCGAGTATCAGAGTTTGATTATCTAGTAGAAACGAAAAACTGAGTCCCGACAATTTGTTAGGGCTCAGTTATGCTATTTTGTGTTGTGAGGTTGGAGCAATAGGTGAGTGTCAATATGTGTTCCTAGAAGAATAATGACTGCGATTTTTTCTTTTACGTGCGCCCACATCCGCAACATCGGACGCTTTGCAACAACCTCCGCCTTTGATCGGCCTACGTGAAAACATCACACCAATCGCGAGCATCGCAATACAACTTAGGAAAATAAGAATGGTAAGAACTAAAGTCATAACACCACCTCCTATAAATCGCTGTACTGTCATCTTTCTCCAATTTTATAAACAAAGCAATGGTCGTTTTGTAACCACTTATTATTTTTATCAATAGTCAGACCTTTGCTGGTGATGAAACGTGATGAGAAACGAAGGCTAGCTCTGAAAAATCAGCCTCTGTGGTCTTAACCGACTCTTAATCTTTGGGTACAAGACAGCAATTGGATTCCTTCTATAACTCATCAAATTGTTATGTTATAACATGCATTCATCCAGAGTTTGTAGGTCAAAGGTATGCCATCAATTCCAGTCACCATTTTGCATGGGTTTCTCGGGTCAGGGAAGACCACGTTTTTACGCAATATTCTTCAACAAGCCGATTATTCTGGTGTTGATCTGTCAGTTATTGTGAATGACATGAGTGAGTTAGACGTCGATGGCGTGCTTATCTTAAATACCGATGCGGTGAGTGAAGAGCAGGGCAACTTTGTCACGATCAGTGGAGACAGCATCAGCAGCCTGAGTGGTGTAAAGCAGCTCGATAAAGCCCTTAAAAAGCTCTGCGCAGAAAAATCGCCAGAATGGATTGTGATTGAAACATCGGGCAGTAGTCATCCTTTGCCTTTGGTTGAGTATTTCAAAAATAACGCACAATTCGCTCTCAAAGACGTGATTACGTTGGTGGATGCGACTTGGTTGCGAGATGACTATCGACAAGGCTCTGCCTTAATTCCGAAGTGGCAAAAGAACGTACAGCAGGGTGTTCGCGGCGTTGAAAACTTGTTGGTAGAGCAAATCATGTTCTCAAACCGTGTCATGCTCACCAAGACGGACAAAGTGGATGACAATACCGTTCGTAACATCGCGCAGGCGATTCATCCGCTTAATGTTTACACCGAGATAATCAAAACGTCATGGGGAAACTTGGATATCCGCATGTTGAAAGGTGAGCAAGACTACAATTTCTTCCTTGTTGAGCAGTTAATCGCAGAACTTCGTGAGACGGTGAATGAGCCGTTGAATCTCTCTGATAAAGACGAACAAAGCCTTGTCGCCAAAGTGATCAAAGATGATCGACCTTTTCATCCTGCGCGTTTGTGGAGTACCTGCCACCAGTATTTAACTAAAGGTGTGTTCCGCAGTAAGGGGTTCTTTTGGTTTCCAACTCGAGACGATGTTTCACTGCTTTGGAGCCAAGCAAGCGGCAATGTGGGGCTTGAAATTACAGGCTTTTGGCGCGCTTCGGTAATCAATGACGAATCGCAAAACTTCACTGAGGAACATCGTCAAATCCTGCAAGATAAGATAGACAGCGTTGAAAGCCGCTTTGGTGATCGTCGTTGTCGCTTAACGGTGATTGGGCAAGAAAACGAAGTCGATGTGTTTATTGATGCGCTGGAAAACTGCTTTTTAACGGATGCGGAACTGGAGCAATGGCAACAAGGGGCAACATTTGAAGATCCTTGGCCAAAGAAAATAGCTAAGTTGAGCCAGAAGAAGACGGTTTGAATGTACTGGTGAGGATTCCCTTGGTGCATGTTTGAATCTCGGCTTGTACCAAGAACGGACTTACTGAATTGGCTCGGTATACCAAAATTGGCTCTGGGTAACGAAAAAGCCTCCCGAATGGTGGGAGGCTTTTTTGTATCTCAGTCGTTTACTGTTCCCATTCAGGGAAAGGGTCTTCCAGAGATAACCAATAGTCGAGCCCTTGCTCCATCTCATCTTCTGTTAACAAGCATTCGTTAAGACGAGCAATCAATTTCTGTTGCTCTAATCCCTGACCAATAAACACCAATTCTTGTCGCATATCGCCGTATGGTTCTTGCCAAATGTCGTTTATAGCATCTAGGTAATCTTGATCCGTCGGCCACTCCTCCTTCGGAATCGCTTTCCAAAACATACCAGCAACACCATAACGTGCGATGCCTCCCGCTTGGCTCCATTGACCGACAAACTCTGGTCTTGTTGCTAGCCAAAAGTAACCCTTGGAACGAATCAGTTTGCCGTAATCTTTCGCATTGTGGAGGAAGTCATAAAACTTCTCTGGATGGAAAGGGCGTCTCGCATGATAAGCAAAGCTAGAAATGCCGTATTCTTCGGTTTCAGGTATGTGTTCGCCTCGCATTTCCTTTAACCAACCTGGGGCTTGTTGTGCCTTTTCAAAACTGAAGCTTTGTGTGTCGAGTACCGCATCAAGGTCTACTTCACCATTTGAGATCGGAAGGATGGTGGCGGATGTATTGAGAGTTCTAAGAATCGCAAGAAGCCTTTCGATTTCTGATTTCTCAGCGAGGTCGGTTTTACTTATCAAGATAACGTCAGCGAACTCGACTTGATCAACGAGCAAGTCGGCGACGCTGCGTTCATCGTCTTCACCTAAGGATTCGGCGGTCTCTGTTAAGAACTTAGCTTCATCGTAATCACGCAGAAAGTTAATCGCATCAACCACCGTAACCATGGTGTCTAAACGTGCAACGTCTGAAAGTGATAGCCCGTTTTCATCAGCAAACGTAAAAGTCTCTGCAACGGGAAGTGGCTCGGCGATGCCAGTGGACTCGATAACTAGGTAATCGAATCTGCCTTCTTGCGCGAGTTTAGTAACTTCTTCAAGTAGATCTTCACGCAGGGTACAACAGATGCAGCCGTTACTCATCTCAACTAACTTTTCTTCACTGTGGTTGAGAGAAACTTCATTCTGAACGGTCGCTGCATCGATGTTGACTTCGCTCATGTCGTTGACGATGACCGCGACTTTTCTGCCTTGTCTATTGTTAAGAATATGACTTAAAACGGTTGTTTTTCCTGCGCCTAGAAAGCCGGACAAAACCGTAACAGGGAGTTTCTGGGTGTTCATGCTCATGCTCTTTATGGTGTAATGTTATAATATAACAATTAATATAGTCGGTGATCTTAACTCTGGCATCAAGCAGTTTGTGAGTGTGTCGAGCACTGCACCTTATTGGCGGCTTTATTTGTCGTTTAGTTGCACAGGTTCAGATGTCCGGAATTTAGAGATCGAACTCTTATCTCGGTGTGGAGGTTCTATGAACGAAGAGAAAAAGCATGTCATGACAGAAGAAGAAATTCTTGCAGCGCCCGAGGCGGATTATATGAATGAAGCTCAGCTCGCGTTTTTTGAAAACCGATTATTTGAGCTTTATGAATTGACGTTAGCGCATATTGAACGCGCGAAAGAAGAGATGATTGCGCCAATGGAATTCAGTGACGAAAGCGATAGGGCGTCCAGTGAGGAGCAATCTGCAATCGCATTAAGAATCATAGATAGAGAGCAAAAGCTGTTACCTAAGATTCAACGATCGTTGGCTCGCTTGCGCGCAGGGGAGTATGGCTATTGTTTAGAGTCCGGAGAACCTATCGGCATTCCAAGGTTATTGGCACGACCTACTGCTGAATATAGTGCAGAAGTAAAAGCTCAAATGGAGTCAAAAGAGCACTGGTATAAACACTAAAGCCTCACTATCTTATGACGTCGATATTCTTCTCGTTCACTTGTTTTTTTGATGTTCTCTGAGAAGTCTAAAGCGATGGCGACTACCGTTAGGTATGGTAGTCATTACCTTTGAGATATTAATAGTTATCGATAGGATAGAAGTAAGTTCTGTATTGTAAATAACGCACCATTTTTGTTTTTCTGAATGAGCTCTCGCTATGTTAGCGTCAAACATTTTCTCTGCTACTTCAAGCTGATCTTCTATCCTTAAAGCTAAATTAGTACTGGAGAAAGTAGCATGATTGACTTTGTGGCAACTTTTATCTTTTTCTTTGCTGTCATCGATCCCATAGGTACTGTGCCCGTTTTTATCGCAGCCACAAAAAGCTATGAAGAAGTGGCAAAGCGTAAGGTCGCTCTGTTTGCGACTCTATTCTCCGCTGCTATCCTACTGTTTTTTGTTGTTGCTGGTGAAATCATACTTACAGCAATGCGTATTCCCTTGTCTGCGTTTCAAATCTCGGGCGGTATCGTATTGTTCTTGTTTGCTTTGACTATGATATTTGGTGAGAGTAAACCAGCAGAAGAAATCAGAACGCTCAATAGTCATCATGATACAGCAGTTTTTCCTCTAGCCATTCCATCAATTGCTAGCCCTGGCGCAATATTAGCCGCCGTTTTACTCACAGAGAACGTGCGGTTTAATATTTGGGAGCAAGTCCAGACCGTGGCTGTGATGCTGCTGGTACTATTGGTTGTTTATATCTTGCTATTAATGGCCAGCGGCATACACAGGATTATTGGGAATACAGGAGCTAGCGCTGTAAGTCGGATCATGGGGTTGATATTAGCCGCTGTGGCCACGACCAACACTCTGAATGGGATTGAAAGTTACTTTGACCTTTAAGGCTGTTTCGCAAACTGAGCTGAAGGTATACGTTAAGAGCTAATTTTACGGCGAGATGACCGACCACCTGACAATCTCTTTTCTGGCTGTTACTTCTAGCCGGATGTAATCCTTCAGGCTACTCGTGACGACCTTGTTTAAGAGGACCACGGAAAAGTTGAAAGTAAAATGCATAGATGTTGAGGGTATATATCAGATGGGGGAACTGGAGCAACACTTGCCCCCATTGAGCTGTGCCAATACTCAAAGATTAGCTGCTAGAAAACAATATCGATAATTTCTCCGCCTAGGCACTACTCTATAATCTTGTAGTCTCGCAGTATATAGAGCCTAGCATGGAGGAATCTATTAGCTTCAACGTGCCAAGACAAGACTTTTTCATGCTTTGAGAGTATCTGCAAAGCCGGGAGGCTGAGATGTTTATTCAGTATGGCTCTTATTGGGCAGTTTATGGATCAGCCAGTAACCAAGACTCATACTAAGAACTACAGCCGCAATTCCAATCAGGTACATTGGAGACAAGGTTTCAAAGTCTATAATAATGACCTTTCGGGAGATTGCCATCAGCGCGGTGGCCATGACGATTTTTACATGAATAACATTCTCTCGCAGGTAAATAGTTATATTGATGAAAATTTCAATAGCAATTAAAACGGCCATAAAAGCACCAAAAGTGGCTAGCATATCTGAAATCGTCAGAATAAGTTTAGGTGGCGTGATAAGTTTTTGATATATCGTCCATGCAACATCTATCACACCCATGACGATTACAAACAACATAACTATCGACAATACTCTTACAGACCAATGAATCACTATCTGTAATTTTTTTGTTAACTTATCATTTTTATCGACTTCCATGGCCCTGTTTCCTTCGCTTGTTTATGTTCACTTAACCTTCATATGTTGAAGCTAGACAATTGAATACATGTCGTTTAAAGCATAGTTGCTGTGGTGAGAGATAGAAGCGTCCGAGGGAAGGAAGTTATGAAACTTAGGAGTGGGCACAATGTTGGACACATAATGTAATCTCTGGTGTCATGCGTTATTACCTCATTACCTCATTACCTCATTACCTCATTGCCTCATTTCTGATCGTGACGAGTCGACTGGTGAGGTGGTGATTCATCACCTTCACGGCAAACTGAATGAGCGGATACCACAACGTATTGATACTGGGCAAATCGATGCGCTTGTTGCTGGTTCCTCCGTGCGCTATTAATAGAAATACAAGCGAATAAGGAGTGGGTAATCGCTCAAAAGTCGGGTGGAAAAGCGGTAAAACGGCGAAAATTATTGGAACTAAGTCAAGGCCCTTTTTTTAAATGAAAAGGCTTATTGATCTGAACACACCACTTCTCCATATAAGTATATCCACAAATACAAACCTCAAATTGGCGATAAAGAGCTTTAATATTGATAAATATATAAACAACTTGGGTGCTGAAGAAATTTCAGTATACTGCGCTTAGGTTACACTGGAGAAAAAATCGCCGTATTCCCAGCGGGGTCCTTTGATAAGAAATAGAAATCGCGTTTGAATATGCAACCAAACGATTTTGCCGCTTGCAGTTTATTCGGTATACAAATAATAAACCTTTGACTAATCCGAAGGTCGGTCAAATGAGAGAAAGTCATGTTTTTTAATAAGTCGCTTCAACAAGAAAATCAACGATTAAAGCAGGAGTTGCAAATCCTGCAGCAAATCCAAACCAGTTTAGATGAAGAGATGATCCGCTTAACATTGGATAGTAAAGGCCTCATTACTTCTGCAAATACCAAACTACAGCAAGAACTTTTCTTACATGATGATGAGATCTTAACGAAATCAATTACTGAATTGGTACCGTCAAATTCGCGCAATACAGACCACTTTCATCGAATGAAGAAAGCCGTCCAAGATAAAGTGTTCTGGAATGGGGCATTGCAAGTACGGAAAGGTAATGGTGAGGAAGCCTGGTTAAGAACGATTATCCAGCCTGTTTTAAATGAGCGCAGAGAAGTAGAAAGCTTTTTTGTTTTTGCTTCTGAACTTACGCGAACGATCAAATCATCCCGTGAGCAAGAGGACATGCTAAATGCATTAAGTCGTTCTATGGCGGTGATTGAGTTCACATTAGATGGCCATGTTTTAAAAGCCAACGATAATTTCCTAAACACAATGGGTTATACGCTTGATCAGATTCTAGGGAAGCATCATCGCATGTTTTGTGATCAGGAAGAGTCGAGCTCTCAAGCTTACCGTGAGTTTTGGCAACGTTTAGCAAAAGGGCAATTTTCATCAGAGCGATTCAAACGAGTTAACCGTTATGGTGAAGAGGTGTGGTTAGAGGCTTCATATAACCCTATCCATAACGACAGAGGAGAGCTCTACAAGGTCGTTAAGTTCGCGACAGATATTACCCAGCAGGTGATGCAGGAACAGAAAATGGCCCAGGCTGCGCAATTGGCGAACGAAATCTCCCAAGAAACTGGAACACAAACCCTGCAAGGGCAAGAGGTTATAGGCTCAACGTTAGAAAAGATGCAGATACTTTCCGAGCAAATGCAGCAAGCGAACACCGCGATTGACGAGCTTAAAGCGCACTCATCGCGTATTAGCGAGTTGGTAAATAGCATCAGTGGTATCGCTGACCAAACTAACTTATTGGCGTTAAATGCGGCGATAGAAGCGGCTCGCGCGGGTGAGCATGGCAGAGGTTTTGCCGTTGTTGCTGATGAAGTCAGACAGCTTGCTACAAGAACCAATGCAACCACCGATGAAATTGTCACAATGGTCAGTGAAAACCTACAGCGAACAGATAACGCAGTTAAGCTGATCGCTAAATGCCAAAAAGAAGCACTAGATACGCTAGAGCTCTCTGAAAAAGCAGGCAATGTGATGAATGAAATACAAGATGGCGCTAGCCGTGTTGTAGAGGCCGTGGAGCAATTTAACCGCTCGTTGTAGTTAATAAATAAGTTTTCATTGTAGGGGCGATGGGTAAAAAGCAATTCGCCTTATTCAACCTGTATTGAGGAGCGCTGAAGTCGCAATACTACTCCTGCCGCAGTCAAGTTAAGCGTTTTGAAGGGGAGGTAGTTCGACACCCGGTACAGGTTTTAGCCAGTTTGCTTGCTGTATAGAATGCTAAAGTAATTTAGTATGCGAAAAGGCTTGCCTTAAGACTTTGCCTGCATTTAATGTATCTAGCAGCAGAACTTCAATCTGCGTGACAACAATACAGGAGAGGATCGGGCTTTCACTTTTTCGCTCGACACAAACCCCTTTCAAATTTACACAATAGCGCAGTAAAACTCTCTTGCTGCGCTATTGTGTGTTCCATATTTTGTGAGTACTTATGTTTAACTCAGAACGCAAAGCGACGGTTATTCTGGTTGCGACGACGATGATCGCGGCACTTGGCTGGATATTCTCTAAGGAAACAATACAGGGTTTACCACCTTTTGGCTTTATTGGGGCGCGATTTACTATCGCTTCGCTCTGCTTACTGCCTCTATGTTACCGACCTTTGCTGAAAGCAAACTTAAAAGATGTGCTTTCTGCTGGTGGTGTCGGGCTCCTGTTAGGCAGTGCCGTTATGACATGGATTTACGCTATTTCTATCAGTGATACTCTCGGGGAAGGCGCATTTATCATGAGCCTTTCCATGCTGTTTGTGCCGATTGTTGCATGGGTTATGTTTCGTCAACGACCACAACGAATTTTCTGGCTTTCTTTGCCTATCGCTGTATTAGGTCTTGCTTGTCTTTCTTTAGTTGGTGGCTGGAAACAATCGGCCAGTCAATTGTGGTTTCTTGGTGCAGCACTGGTTTTGGCGCTTCATTTTAATGTGAACAGCAAATACTCTCAAAAACTACCTGTGCTGCTGCTTACTTGCGTGCAACTTTTTTCAGCAGGTTGTTTAGGTTTGTTGGTTTCATTTTTTATGGAATCTTTCCCGGTAGAGGTGGACTCCTCTATTTGGTGGTGGTTTGCGTTGAGTACCTTATTAGCGACGAGCTTGCGTTACGTAATGCAAACCATGGGGCAAAAATTTGTTCAGGCAGGTAACGCTGCTCTAATTATGATATTAGAACCAGTTTGGACGGTTATTCTGAGCGTGCTGTGGTATGGCGAAGTGCTAACGGCAAATAAACTAGTAGGTTGTGTGCTTATCTTATTTTCTCTAATTATTTATCGTACTGGCGGGCGGTTTCGCTTCCCTACTCGAAAGTAGAGCAAGTTAACTTGGGTTGGGAGAATTTGAGGTGCCGGATGGCCTTCTACGAAAGTGATAATACGCGGTTACGCAATGCTAATGACACTTTTGATGTAGGCTGCCGACCCAGCTCTTCGCTGATCATCCAGCCAGCTTTAGCCAGTAGCTCTAAGTCGATCCCCGTTTCTATTCCTAACCCTTGGCATAAATATAGTACATCCTCCGTTGCGACATTTCCTGATGCGCCATGAGCGTATGGGCATCCACCCAGCCCAGCTACACTACTGTCGATGGTATTGATGCCCATACTCAATGCCTGATAAATGTTGGTGAGAGCTTGTCCCCATGTGTCGTGGAAATGGACAGCAAGCTGGGGAAGAGGTGCAACCAACATGACGGCTTCCAGCATAGCAGCGATACGGTTTGGCGTGCCTGTACCGATTGTGTCGCCTAGAGACACCTCATAACACCCTAAATCGATGAGTGATTTGACCACGCTCGCCACTTGTTTAGGGGCTGTCGGGCCATCGTAAGGGCAGTCGGCAACGCAGGATAGATAGCCACGAACAGGGATGCCGTGTTTGGTGGCTAATCGCATTACAGGTTCGAAGCGAGTTAGGCTTTCTGCAATCGAGCAATTGATATTGTGTTGGCAGAATCCTTCTGATGATGAAGTGAAAATCGCGACCTGATTGGCACCAGCCTCCAAGGCTTGTTCGAAGCCTTTTAGGTTTGGTGTCAGGGCAGAATAAGTAACATGATTTCGCCTTGTTATTGCTTTCATGACCTCTGTTGAGTCCGCCATTTGTGGCACCCATTTGGGCGAAACAAAAGAGCCCGCCTCAATATGCGTTAACCCAGTATCAGAGAGTAAGTTGATCAGCCGGATTTTAGTCTGGGTCGCAACAGGAGGTTCATTTTGCAACCCATCTCTAGGACCTACTTCGACAATCTTTACTTTGGAAGGTAGCATTACTTGTCCTGTGACTTGGTGACCCAACTTGGGCTACGTTTTTCAAGAAACGCTTGCAGCCCATCTTGACCTTGGGGTGATACTCTAATGTCCGCAATGAGCTTGCTAGTATAGTGAATCAGTTGTTGATCGATGGGGTTTTGATGACATTGATGGCAGAGCGTTTTCGCTTTACGCATCGCATCTGGGCTATTCAGTAGCAACGTCTTGATTACGCTATCGACCGCACTTTCAAGCTGTTTGGCTTCTTTCACTTCGTGCACAATACCAAACCGTTCGGCATCTTCGGCTGAAATGACTTCACCACTTAAGATATAGCGTCTAGCTTGTCTATTCCCCATCGCGCGCATGACGTAAGGCGCAATGGTTGCTGGAACTAAACCAAGCCTAACTTCACTTAAGCAAAAGTTGGCACTTTGGCTTGCGATGGCGATATCACTACAACAAATCAACCCTAAAGCACCACCATAAGCGGAACCTTGAACAACTGCGATGGTGGGTTGAGGGAACGAATCTAGTGTTTCCATGAGTCTTGCCAAGTTTTGGGCATCAACGAAGTTATCTTGCCTCGTGCTGTCGGCCATCGACTGCATCCAATTCAAATCGGCCCCGGATGAAAAATGCTTACCGTTACTTCTTAATACCAAGCACCGCACATCCGTTCGTAAAGCGAGATAATCTAGGCGGTGGATCAGCAAGTCGATCGTACAAGCGTCAAAAGCATTGTGTTTGGCTGCTCTGTTTAGGGTAATGGTCGCTACGCCATTATCATCGACATGCCAAAGAACATCATCTTGCCTTTGGGCGTTGGGAATAATGCTTGGTTGCATTTCCTGCATACTTACTTCCTTAATTCATCTTTGGATGTTTACATTCTGAAGACGCCAAACTCGCTATCAGGAATGGGGGCGTTTAATGCTGCCATTAACGCTTGACTCAACACCTGACGCGTTTTTTTAGGGTCAATAATTCCGTCATCCCATAGCCGAGCACTCGCAAAATAGGGATGTCCTTGTGTTTCATACAAGTCTATGATCGATTCTCTAAAAATGTGCTCTTCTTGCTCTGACCACGCTTCCCCCTGACGTTCCTTCGCGTCTTTTCGAACTTGTGTTAAAACGCCTGCTGCTTGTTCTCCGCCCATCACAGAAATACGCGCGTTCGGCCACATCCACATCATGGTTGGATCATACGCTCGGCCGCACATGCCGTAATTACCAGCGCCGTACGATCCACCGATGATCACGGTAAACTTCGGCACGTCAGCACAAGCGACGGCCATCACTAGCTTGGCGCCATGTTTTGCGATGCCTTCTTCTTCAACCTTTTTTCCGACCATAAAGCCGGTAATGTTTTGGAGAAAGAGAAGCGGTGTTTTCCGTTTGGCGCACAGCTCAATAAAGTGCGCGCCTTTTTGTGCCGATTCAGAAAACAAGATACCGTTGTTTGCCACAATACCAATCAAGTGTCCTTGAATACGAGCGAAGCCACACACTAGCGTTCTGCCATACAAGGCTTTGAATTCGTCGAAATCAGAATCATCGACGATGCGGGCAATAATTTCTCGAACGTCGAATGACAGTCGTAAGTTGGCATTCACGATTCCGTAGATTTCTTCTGCGTCGTAGCGGGGAGGAAGCACGGTGTTTTCTGGCTTAACAGGTCTTGTTCTATTGGCATTGGCAATGGCTTCTCTCGCAAGCATTAGGGCATGTTCATCATTTTCAGCGTAATAATCTGCGACACCAGATTTTCGACAATGCACGTCTGCACCGCCGAGCTCTTCACCCGTCACGACTTCGCCAGTGGCCGCTTTCACCAAAGGTGGCCCCGCCAAAAAAATGGTGCCTTGCTCTTTAACCATAATGGACACATCCGCCATGGCAGGAACGTACGCGCCTCCAGCAGTGCAAAGCCCCATCACAACAGCAACTTGGGGGATGCCTTTCGCCGACATTCTCGCTTGGTTAAAGAAAATGCGACCAAAGTGTTCTTTGTCGGGGAAGACGTCGGACTGATGAGGGAGATTTGCGCCACCGGAGTCCACCAAGTACACGCAGGGGAGTTGGCAACGTTGGGCAATCTCTTGCGCTCTAAGGTGTTTTTTTACCGTGAGTGGGTAGTAGGTTCCGCCTTTTACCGAAGCATCGTTGGCGATGACCATGCATTGAATCCCCTCTATGATACCAATGCCGGCGATAACGCCAGCGCAGGGGATCGCTTCGTCATACACTTGCCAGGCGGCAAACTGGCTGATTTCAAGAAAGTCAGTGTTGTCATCAAGCAAGCGCGCGATGCGTTCTCGGGCGGGGAGTTTTCCTTTTTGCCTCTGGTGCTGAATGGCTTTTTCACCGCCGCCCTGTTTGATGGTCTCGATGTGTTGATTAAGTTGAGTGACCAACGTTTCCATCGCAGCTTTATTGGAAAGAAATAACTCGTCAGTTGGCTTAGTTTTACTTTTGATAATGGCCATAATGACTTCCTTGTCGTATGTTCCGTTAGCGAGATTCTTCGAACAGCTCTCGGCCTATTAACATGCGGCGAATCTCAGAGGTACCCGCGCCGATTTCATAAAGCTTTGCATCACGTAGCAAACGACCAGCAGGGTATTCATTGATGTAGCCATTCCCACCGAGCAACTGGATTGCATCGAGTGCCATTTGTGTGGCGAGTTCTGCACTGTACAAAATCGCGCCAGCGGCGTCTTTGCGTGTAGCGTTACCTCGATCACAAGCCGCTGCGACGGTATATACATACGCTTTTGCTGCACTCATTCGAGAGTACATATCGGCGATCTTGCCCTGAACTAACTGAAACTCGCCAATGGGTTTTCCAAACTGCTCTCGTTCATGTACGTACGGGACCACAATGTCCATGCAAGCTTGCATTATCCCGAGTGGTCCGGCAGCGAGGACGACGCGCTCGTAATCCAGCCCACTCATTAACACCTCGACGCCTTGATTCAACTCGCCAAGAATATTCTCTTTTGGCACTACGCAATGGTTAAATACAAGTTCGCAAGTATTCGAGCCTCTCATGCCTAGCTTGTCCAGCTTTTGAGCATGAGTGAAACCTGCGAAGTTACGTTCAATAATGAATGCGGTAATGCCACGTGAACCTGCGCTGACATCTGTTTTAGCGTAAAGCACCACTACGTCAGCATCGGGCCCGTTTGTTATCCACATTTTGTTGCCATTCAGTACAAAATGGTCGCCCTTGTTCTCCGCTTTCAGTTGCATGCTTATCACGTCTGAACCGGCATTGGGCTCACTCACCGCTAGGGCGCCAACGTGCGTACCATCAATGAGTTTTGGAAGGTATTTTTCGCGTTGAGAAGGCGTGCCGTTACGAAAGATTTGGTTGACGCACAGGTTAGAATGAGCTCCGTAGCTTAAAGCGACAGACGCAGAGGCACGGCTGATTTCTTCCATGGCAACAACATGAGCGAGGTATCCCATGCCTGCACCACCAAGCTCTTCATCGACGGTCACACCAAGCAACCCCATTTCTCCCAACAAAGGCCATAAATGATTCGGGAACTGGTTATCGCGGTCTATCTCAGCGGCGATGGGCGCAATATGTTCCGTAGCAAAGGCATTAACGTGTTCTCGGAGCATATCGATGGTATCACCAAGTCCGAAATTGAGTGGGGTATAAGTGCTTTTCATAACGTCTCCCGGTATCAGAGGTAAGGTGGAAAAGCCTGTAGCGGTGTTGCTAATTGAGTATAGCGTTTATGTCTGCTTGCTTTTGAGTGTTTGAATACAACGCTCCTTAGCGGCATTCAACTCTGCCATAACGACGCTGATGTCGTTGAGTTGTTGCTGTAGGACGGCTTGTTTCTCTTCAATGATATTGAGCATTTTCAATAACTGTCCTTCGGTTTGTTGCATGTCGTAGAGCTCGAAAAGTTCACGAATTTCTGCCAACGAAAAACCGAGTCGTTTCCCTCTTAAAATCAGTTTGAGGCGAATTCTATCCCTGCGTTGATAAACGCGCATATTGCCTTTTCGCTCTGGTTCAATCAGACCCACGTCTTCATAAAACCGGATACTGCGAGTAGTAATATCAAACTCCTTGGCGAGGTCACTGATCTTGTATTTTTCCATAACATACTTACCTCGAATAAAAATCCAGTTTCTGGAAATCGAACCTTAAATGGGAAGGCCGAACATCAACTTTGAAATATAAACGTCTGCTTGGTGTGTTTTTTCATCTCATTGTAAAGGCTAGTGCTATGCTTACGTAAACGTCAAGAAATCGCGGAATGAAAGTTTGTTAGTGAAAAAGGCGATAAAGGCTGGTGTGGCGCTTGGTGAGTAATTCTATGTAGGGTGTCATCAGTCTGCCAAGTGTTCACATATACCTTAAGGGAATGCGAATCATGGGAAAAGACATCTGGATTGTCAGCGCGAAAAGAACGCCAATTGGGCGCTTTCAAGGCAAGTTGCAAACTTACTCTGCTCCTCAATTAGGCGCACTGGCGATCAAGGCGGCAATGCACGAAGTGAATGTGACTTCGGTGGATGAAGTGTTCATGGGATGTGTGCTTCCAGCAGGGTGTGGACAAGCTCCTGCTAGGCAAGCATCTATGGGGGCAGATCTTCCTTTGGGCGTAGGGTGCACCACCATTAACAAAGTGTGTGGCTCTGGCATGAAGAGCGTCATGTTAGCGCACGATCTCATTAAAGCTGGAACGATTCGCTCTGCCATTGCTGGTGGTATGGAAAGTATGACCAATGCGCCGTATTTGCTGAGGGAGGCGAGAAAGGGAATGCGTATGGGGCACCAGTCTACGTATGACCACATGTTTCTCGATGGGCTACAAGATGCTTACGAAGGGCACTTAATGGGTGTTTATGCTCAGCAAGTCGCTGACAGGCTTAAGTTCACCAGAGAGCAAATGGATGAATGGGCCGTGATGTCGGCAAAACGTGCGTTGGAAGCTCAAGAGCGAGGCTTGTTTGCCGATGAACTTTCGCCGGTTTCACTCAATACCAAGTCAGAACAAGCGGTGCTGGACTACGATGAGCACCCACGCTCGATTGACCTTGGTAAAATTCCTCAACTCAAACCTGCATTCGATGAAAAAGGTACGGTGACCGCTGCTAATTCGAGTGCCATTTCAGATGGCGCGGCGGCTCTTGTGCTTATGGATGAAGACACTGCGCGTCATCAGGGGCTTAAACCACTTGCGATCATCAAGGCGCACTCTACACATGCCAGAAAACCTGCAGAATTTACTTTGGCACCCGTCTACGCAATTGAGCAACTGCTGTTCCAGCTAGATTGGTCAATTTATGAAGTGGACCTGTGGGAAATCAATGAAGCCTTTGCCGTTGTGACACAAATAGCGGTGGCGGAACTTGGGCTTGATACGAGCAAAGTAAATATTAAAGGTGGAGCCTGTGCACTTGGGCATCCGATAGGGGCTAGTGGCGCACGAATTCTGGTGACATTGATTCACAGTTTGCGTCAGCTACAAGCGCTAGGCACCAATGGTGATCTCGAAGCCAAAAAAGTGATGCGGGGTGTTGCGTCACTTTGTATCGGTGGTGGAGAAGCCACGGCGATAGGCATTGAAATACCGCTTTAATTGAAATCAGAAAGGAGTAAATGATGACTCGTTTGGTTCCCTTGTTTATTGGTGGCGAGTTTCGTGAATCTCAAACATCGGATTGGGTTGAGGTAACCAATCCTGCCACTAATGATGTCATTGCGTACGTTCCATGTTCCACAGAGCACGAGATGGAAGCTGCCATTGATAATGCGAAAGAGACATTCCAATCCTGGAAGGAAGTGGCAGTATCCGAGCGTGCCAGAGTCATGCTTCGTTATCAGCACTTGCTCAAAGAGCATCATGATGAGCTTGCCACACTGCTTTCTCATGAAACGGGTAAGATTTTAGCGGATGCTAAAGGCGATGTGTGGCGTGGTATCGAGGTGGTTGAGCAGGCGGCAAACATTGCTAGCAACATGATGGGCGAAACCGTCGAAAACGTTGCCACGGATATTGATAGTTACTCAATGATTCAGCCCCTAGGTGTTTGTTGCGGCATTACGCCATTTAACTTTCCTGCCATGATTCCGTTGTGGATGTTCCCAATCGCTATCGCTGCGGGCAATACATTTGTGCTTAAACCCTCCGAACAAGTGCCATTGACCTCTATTCGTTTAGCTGAATTATTTGAGCAAGCTGGCGCGCCGAAAGGAGTGTTGCAGATCGTTCATGGCCGCAAAGAGCAAGTCGACTTTCTTCTGGCTCATCCTGATATTCGAGCGGTGTCATTTGTTGGCTCGGTTCCCGTTGCCCGTTATATCTACACCACAGGGACTAAACATTTTAAACGGGTTCAAGCTTTTGCTGGTGCAAAGAATCACATGGTGATCATGCCTGATGCAAACAAAGATCAAGTGGTGAATAACCTAATCGGAGCCTCCGTAGGGGCTGCGGGGCAGCGTTGTATGGCAATTTCTGTTGCGGTATTTGTCGGCGATTCAAAACAATGGATTACAGACCTCAAACAGGCAATGGCGAAAGTACACCCAGGGCCTTGGGACGATGAGCAAGCTGCTTATGGCCCACTGATCAGTGAGCAAGCTAAACAACGCGTATTGGACCTAATTGAAGATGGCAAACAACAAGGCGCAGTGTGTGAACTCGATGGCAGTCAGTGTGAAGTGGAAGGCTTTCCCGATGGAAACTGGATTGGCCCAACCTTGTTTAGCGGTGTAACAGCGAACATGTCGATTTACACGCAAGAGATATTTGGCCCTGTCTTAGTTTGTATGGAAGTCGAAACGTTGCAAGAAGCTATTGAGTTAGTGAATCGCAACCCTTACGGCAACGGAACTTCTATATTTACCGCTAATGGCGCTGCTGCGAGAAAATATCAGCATGACATTCAAGTCGGTCAGGTTGGGATCAATGTGCCTATTCCAGTTCCTTTACCATTTTTCTCCTTTACTGGTTGGAGAGGCAGTTTCTATGGTGATTTACATGCGTATGGTAAACAAGCGGTACGTTTTTATACCGAGACTAAAACGGTGACGGCACGTTGGTTTGATGACGATATTCCGACGGGGCCCAATCTGACCATCCAACTGCGCTGAGTGAATAAAAGGAGCTTTTATGGACTTTGAACTTAATGAAGATCAACGTGCATTTGCCGATACCGCTCAACAATTTGCCGATGAGCGTTTAGCACCGATGGCGGCGGAATGGGATGAAAAGCAGATCTTCCCCAAGGACGTATTGAGAGAGGCGGGGGAACTGGGGTTTCTCAGTCTCTACACACCAGAAGAACATGGCGGCTTAGGGTTAAGCCGTTTGGATGCGTCAATTATCTTTGAACAACTCTCAATGGGCTGTACGTCGACGACCGCTTTCATGACTATCCACAATATGGTGAGTTGGATGATAGCCAGTTTTGCTACCGATGAAGCCAAAACGCAGTTCTGTCCGAAATTAGTTACGGGGGAGTGGTTAGGCTCCTATTGCTTAACCGAACCCAACGCAGGATCAGACGCCGCTGCACTGACCACTTCCGCTACAAAAAAGGGAGATAAGTATGTCATCAACGGCGGCAAAACCTTTATCTCTGGCGCGGGAGAGACAGATGTTTTGGTCGTGATGGCGAGAACCGGAGAAGCGGGTGCCAAAGGCGTGTCTGCATTTGTTGTTCCTGCTCACGCAGATGGTATCAGCTATGGGCGCAAAGAACCCAAAATGGGTTGGAACAGCCAACCAACACGAGCGGTTACTTTTGAAAATGTCGTTATTCCAGCTAGCCATTTACTGGGCGAAGAAGGGCAAGGTTTTGTCTTTGCGATGAAAGGGCTTGATGGAGGGCGTATAAATATTGCGACCTGTTCCGTCGGTACGGCTCAACAGGCCCTTAATCAGGCGGCACGGTACATTCAAGAACGTAAGCAGTTCGGCAAGTCGCTTGCGCAGTTTCAAGCCTTACAATTCAAATTAGCAGACATGGCGACAGATCTAGTGGCTGCTCGGCAGTTAGTGCGCTATGCCGCCAGTAAACTCGACCGAAATGACCCCGGTGCCACGGCTTATTGCGCAATGGCAAAACGGTTCGCAACCGATGTGGGCTTTCAGGTTTGCGACCAAGCGCTGCAGCTTTATGGCGGCTATGGCTACATCAAAGAGTATCCAATGGAGCGTCATTTCAGAGATGTGCGTGTGCATCAAATTCTGGAGGGGACAAACGAAATCATGCGCTTGATCATCGCGCGCCGTTTGCTCTCTGAGGAATCGGCCTTGCTGTAGCGAAGTATTGGATTTGCTCATTGAGAAAGGATTCAGATATGCCATTAACACAAGAAGCCATTCAACATACGATCACTAATCACGTTGCGGTGGTGACGATGAACAACCCGCCAGCCAATACGTGGACAGCAGAGAGCCTCAAGGTACTGAAGTCGCTGATACTCACACTTAACAATGATAAGCAGGTCTACGCACTGGTTTTAACCGGCAGTGGAGAAAAGTTTTTCTCTGCTGGTGCGGATCTCAAGCTATTTTCTGATGGTGACAAAGCGGTTGCGTTAGACATGGCGCGATGCTTTGGTGAAGCCTTTGAAACGCTCTCGGAATTCCGTGGTGTTTCCATTGCCGCCATTAATGGTTACGCCATGGGCGGAGGGTTAGAAGTGGCATTAGCTTGTGACATTCGAGTCGTTGAAGAGCAAGCGGTACTTGCTTTACCAGAAGCCAAAGTCGGACTTTTGCCCTGTGCTGGTGGTACCCAAAACCTCACAGCGTTAGTGGGGGAAGGCTGGGCAAAGCGCATCATTTTATGTGGAGAGCAAGTCAGCGCTGACAAAGCAAAAGAACTAGGCCTAGTTGAGGAGTTGGTTCCCAAAGGCGAAGCTTTAAGTAAAGCGCTAGAGCTTGCTGAATCTGTTGCGAACCAGTCGCCATCTTCTGTCGCCGCATGTAAGGCGCTCATTCAAAATATGCGCTCTGCGCCACTTAAGCACGGCTTCATGAAAGAGCGAGAGTTGTTTCTGAATCTTTTTGATGCGGAAGATCAAGTTGAGGGTGTTCGCGCCTTTTTAGAAAAACGCCCACCGCAATGGAAAAACCGATAGGAGGCCACATGGCAGGGATGGTAACCATCAGTGAAATAGAGTGCTTAGATGGCGTGCACCGCATTGGTATCGCAACGTTAGACAACACCGCTTCATTGAATGCATTGACGTATGACATGTTAGTCCAACTTAACGATCAGCTTATCAAGTGGCAAGACGATCCGCATGTGACTTGTGTGGTACTCACTGGCGCTGGAGAAAAAGCATTCTGTGCTGGTGGCGATGTTCGAGCTATGTATCACGTCATGCATAACGAGAGTAAAGAAAAAATCGTAGAGTTCTGTACGGACTATTTCTCGTTGGAGTATGAGTGTGACTATCTCATTCACACTTACAACAAGCCTATTATCGGTTGGGGAGAAGGTATTGTAATGGGTGGTGGGATGGGGCTTTTTATGGGAACCAGCCATAAAGTTGTGACAACAACATCACGCCTTGCTATGCCAGAAATCAATATTGGACTGTATCCTGATGTGGGAGGTACGTGGTTTTTAAGCCAGATAGATCCGCAAGTGGGTTTATTCCTCGGATTGACAGGTTCCATGGTGAACTCAAGTGACGCTGTCACTATTGGTTTGGCCGATTGGTTACTGTTGGAAGAGCAGTATCCCACCTTACTGGATGAGCTAAAGCGGCTCCAGTGGGGGAAAGAAGATGCGAAAGAGTTGGTAACTGCGCTACTACAATTAATGGAAGAACAGGTTATTGATAGCAAACCAACCACGCAAATTTGTCCATACTTAGATCAGATAGAGGAAGCGTGCAAAGGCTTTGATCTTAATACGATAGCACAGCGAATCATGGCTATCGACGGGAACAGTCAGTGGATAGAAAACGCGAAACAAACGTTCGCATCGGGCAGTCCGATCACCGCGCATATTTGCTTTAGACAAGTGAAAGAGTACCACAGCTTACCGCTTGCAGATTGCTTCCGTTTAGAGTTGAGTTTGTCGGTTCGCAGTGCCTTATTAGGTGAGTTTAAAGAGGGCGTCCGTTCTCGGCTCATTGACCGGGATGGCGAGCCGAGCTGGATATTTAACAGTGTCAGTGAAGTCGATGAAGATGTTATCGATACTTTGTTTACCTCTCTTTGGTCAGATAACGAGCATCCGCTTGCTAATTTGGGTGAACAAACACTAGGTCAATAAGGAGAATGATCATGAGTACCATCGCATTTATCGGTTTAGGAAGAATGGGGCATCCTATGGCGCAAAACTTACTCGCGTCTGGATTTAACGTGCAAGTATTCGATGTCGATAGCGAAGCCGCAAAGCAACTAGTACCTTTTGGTGCGGTGGTGGCGAGCTCTATCGAAGAGGTAGTAGATGGTGCTAGCACAGTCATCACGATGCTACCAGCAGGGTCTCACGTTCGTTCCGTGTATCTTGGTGACTTACACGGTGGCGTAGGTGTCCTCAATCTTGTCTCGCCAAGTACCTTGATGATTGATTGTTCAACCATTGATCCGGACTCCGCGCGATTAGTCGCCAATGAAGCGGCAAATAAACGCGTGTTGTTTGTCGACGCACCCGTTTCGGGGGGCGTTGCTGGCGCTAAAGCGGCGACATTAACCTTTATTGTTGGTGGTTCGGATCAAGCGTTTTCTAAAGCCAATGCGATTTTGCAGTATATGGGAAAAAATGTTTTCCATGCTGGCAAAGCAGGCGATGGTCAAATGGCGAAAATCTGTAACAACCTCATGCTCGGCATTTTAATGTCTGGTACGTGCGAGGCATTAAACCTAGGTATCGATCATGGACTCGATCCAAAAGTGCTATCAAACATCATGCTGCAAAGCTCTGGCCGAAATTGGGCATTGGAGCTTTACAATCCTTGCCCAGGCGTGATGGACAGTGCGCCAGCCAGTCACGATTACCAACCGGGCTTTATGAGCAAACTCATGCTAAAAGATCTCGGCTTGGGGTTAGATGCGGCGTTACAAACACATTCTTCGGTTCCGATGGGGTCGTTAGCGCGCAACTTATATTCTTTCCACAACGCGAGCGGCCACGGCGAGCTCGATTTCTCAAGCTTATTTGAGTTATACAAGAGTAAGAAAGGCTAGACCGAGTTTTGTGACAAACCAGCCCGAGATGGTGACATAAAATGCGCATCATTTCGGTCAACTTAGACTGGTTGAGATAGAGAACATTACGAGCTATGGAGTGCACCAATATGGACATAAAAAGTAGTGTTATTGCCATTACAGGAGCAGGGCAGGGGCTTGGGCAAATGATGGCCATTACCCTTGCTCAAGCTGGCGCTGATTTAGCGTTATTGGATGTAAACGCCAGTGGCTTAATGGAAACACAAGAGCAGTGTCGAATGCTGAGTGCGAAAGCGTTGACATATCAAGTGGATGTCACCAACGAAATCGACGTTGAAACCACGTTTGAAGCGATTATCCAAGATTTTGGTCAACTCAATGGCTTAGTCAATAACGCTGGCGTGTTAAGAGATGGGTTACTTGTAAAAGCAAAAGATGGCGTGATCAGTAAGATGTCTTTGGATCAATTCAACTTGGTCATGAACGTTAACGTGACAGGAACGTTTTTGTGTGGGCGTGAAGCTGCCGTCAAGATGATTGAGAGTGGCTCCCAAGGCGTTATCATCAATATTTCTAGTGTTGCGAGAGCTGGGAATATCGGACAAACCAATTATTCTGCGTCAAAAGCGGCGGTCGCGACCATGGCGACAACATGGGCTCGTGAGCTCGCAAGATACGGTATTCGCGCGGCGGCGGTTGCACCAGGTGTAGTTCATACCGCGATGGCAGAGCAAATGAAACCCGAAGCCATAGAGCGATTAGAAAAGATGATCCCAGTTGGCAGGATGGGCGAAACAAGCGAAATCGCGCATGCAGTAAAATACATTATTGAGAGTGATTACTTTACTGGCAGGGTTTTAGAAGTGGATGGCGGCATTCGTATGTAAGTGAACACTGAAATAAGGCTCTGATAGACCTGAATAATAAGTCTCTTTCCATTTCAACATTTTCTATGTTGTGGAGTGCTAATTCTGCGCAACCCAAATGTATTTACAACTTATGTTTGGATTTACCTTGAGAATGATTTCTCACAATCCAATAAAGAGATGTAAATACCACTCAAATATTAAGTGAAATCATTAATTTGATTCTTATCACACTTTTGGTTTTTTAGTTTCCGCTTCTGATTAAGGCTATCTGCGTAAATGAAGTTGATAGTCAGTCTCATCAATTTTAAGTTTCAACTATTTGTTTTTAAATAATTAATTGTTGAAGCACGAGAAATTCGTGTTGAGGTTAATATTCGATTTAAAGTGTGTAACTTCCATTAATGGAAGGTTAGTTTCCAGTTGTGGCTAATGAGCTTTAACTTTTTACTCCTCATAATGCGCCAAATGTAACATAGTGTTTCAAAGTGTAACAATAAACTCACACTAAGAGTGTGGTTTTGATCTCCACTCAATTCCGTTTTGTTTCGCTCTGAGCCCGACGTTACTCATGCTCAACACATAAACATTCTAATGACTATAACAACTGGTTCTTGGCTTGATACCAATCGTATCGTAGCAAATAACGGTTCATTCTAGCTGGTTAAATGCTTGATGACGAAGTTGAAAAATTGTAAGTAGAATAACTACTTATCGAAGTTTTTTCTTGTTCTCATACATTACCTCTGCGCTATTTGTGAGCTTTTATTTACTTTGATTGGCATCTGCTTTGAAACCAGACAACCATCGAGAAAGTTAATGGAAGCCTCAAGATATAAACGCATCTTGTCGAGGGGAAGTTTGGCGTCCGTCATACTTATGCTCTCAGGATGTAATTCAGCTTTACTTGACCCCAAAGGTGCCATTGGTGTGCAAGAAAAAGAGTTAATTATTACTGCTCTTTTGCTGATGTTGATCGTTGTAATCCCTGTGATTTTAATGACGATTTACTTCGCTTACCGATACCGCGCCTCTAACACTGAAGAAGAGTACGCACCCGAGTGGTCACACTCGACCAAAATCGAAGTGGTGGTATGGACAATTCCAATCATCATCATTGCGATTCTTGCGACGATCACATGGCGTTCGACTCATGAACTAGAGCCATCCAAACCTTTGGAAAGTGATGTTAAACCAATGACCATCGAAGTGGTGTCACTCGATTGGAAATGGTTGTTCATTTATCCAGAAGAAAACATTGCGACGGTGAACTATGTGGCGTTCCCGAAAGACGTGCCAGTGCAGTTCAAACTGACTTCGGACAACATCATGAACGCTTTTTTCATCCCTCGCTTAGGTACACAGATCTACGCGATGCCAGGCATGGTAACCAAGCTCAACCTGATAGCGAACCACGAAGGTGACTACAAGGGTTTTGCATCGAATTACAGCGGCGAAGGCTTTTCGCAAATGAAGTTCACAGCTTCAGCAATGTCTGATCGTGCTGCGTTCCTAAATTGGGTGCAGAAAGTGAAGGCGAGCCCTGATCGTATTGAAGATTGGGAGCAATACAGCTCACTGGCAGCGCCAAGTATCGCAGAGCCAGTCACTTTGTTCTCTAGCGTTCCTCCGTTCTTGTTCACCGACGTTGTGACTCAGCATCCTGGTTCAATGAACTGTTTGCCTGAAAACCAAGGATAATCGTAATGTTTGGAAGATTAACTCTTGATTCAGTTCCATTCCACGAACCTATTATCGTCATCACCCTAGCGGTTGTGGCGCTGGTTGGTTTAGCCGTAGTTTACGCGGTGACCAAAGCCGGAAAGTGGCAATATTTGTGGAATGAATGGTTTACTTCAGTAGACCATAAAAAACTTGGCTTCATGTACATCGCAGTAGCGATGGTGATGCTTGTTCGTGGTTTTGCTGACGCAGTCATGATGCGTAGTCAGCAACTCCTTTCTTCTGCGGGTGAAGCAGGTTACTTACCACCGCATCACTACGATCAAATTTTTACTGCCCATGGCGTGATCATGATCTTCTTCGTAGCGATGCCATTGGTCATTGGTCTGATGAACATCATCGTGCCACTGCAGATTGGTGCGCGTGACGTAGCTTTCCCGTATCTGAATAACTTGAGCTTCTGGCTGTTTGTTGTAGGTGTCATCCTAACAAACATGTCTCTCGGCTTAGGTGAATTTGGTCGTACCGGCTGGTTGGCGTATCCGCCGCTTTCAGGTATTGAGGCTAGCCCAGGAGTCGGGGTCGACTATTGGATTTGGGCGCTGCAGATATCAGGTGTTGGTACGACGTTAACAGGCGTGAACTTCTTCGCGACCATTTTGCGTATGCGTACACCGTCTATGCCAATGATGAAGATGCCAGTTTTCACTTGGGCGTCTCTGTGTGCAAACATTTTGATCATCATTTCATTCCCAATCCTAACGGTGACTATCGCTCTGCTTACGCTGGATAGATACCTAGGCATGCACTTCTTTACCAATGATCTTGGCGGCAACGTAATGATGTACGTCAACCTGATTTGGGCTTGGGGTCACCCAGAAGTGTACATCTTGATTTTGCCAATTTTTGGTGTGTTCTCAGAAGTCACCGCAACCTTCTCACGTAAAAAGTTGTTCGGTTACACATCGCTAGTTTGGGCTACCGTAGTTATCACGATTCTTGCCTTTGTCGTTTGGCTACACCACTTCTTTACGATGGGGTCTGGCGCGAACGTAAATGCCTTCTTCGGTATTGCCACGATGATCATTTCTATCCCAACTGGGGTGAAGATCTTCAACTGGCTATTCACGATGTACAAAGGCCGCATCCGCTTTACGACGCCAATGATGTGGACGGTGGGCTTCCTTATCACCTTTACTGTTGGTGGTATGACGGGCGTACTAATGGCTGTTCCGGGCGCAGATTTCGTTCTGCATAACTCAGTATTCCTTATCGCTCACTTCCACAACGTTATCATCGGTGGTGTGGTGTTTGGATGTTTCGCTGCGATCACTTACTGGTTCCCGAAAGCGACCGGTTTCACCATGAATGAAACTTGGGGCAAACGCGCGTTCTATCTTTGGATTATTGGTTTCTTAATGGCGTTCTTACCGCTTTACGCGCTGGGCTTCATGGGGATGACTCGTCGTTTAAGCCAAGACATCAACCCAGAATACTTCCCACTGTTGTCGATTGCTGCAGCAGGTACGGTTGTGATTGCGCTGGGCGTATTGTCTCAGTTCATCCAAATTTACGTGAGTATCCGTGACCGCGAGCAAAACCGTGATCTAACTGGTGACCCGTGGGGTGGTCGTACTCTTGAGTGGGCAACATCGTCTCCACCGCCGTTCTACAACTTTGCGCACCTACCAAAAGGTGATGTGCTGGATGCCTTCTGGTACCAGAAACAAAGTGGCGAGTTCGATCCAAATAAAGAAGTGGAATACGAACGTATTCATATGCCAAAAAACACGGCAACAGGCATCTACGTGTCGGCTTGGTCGCTCCTATTTGGCTTCGGCATGATTTGGTACATCTGGTGGCTAGCGGCGGCAAGTTTGGTCGGTATTATCGTGACGTGTATTCAGCATAGCTATAACGATGATGTGGATTACTACGTGGAAGTTGAAGAGATCAAAGCAATTGAGGCCGAACGTCGAGCTCAGCTTGAAGAAGCGAAGAAAAACTCAGTGAAAGACAGCGAAAGTAAAGATGATCTGGAGGTGACGTATGCAAACTAATATCGCAGCACATCACGACCATGATCACCACCATGACACGAATGGCAACAAGCTATTTGGCTTCTGGGTTTACCTGATGAGTGACTGTGTACTGTTTGCGACCTTGTTCGCGACATACGCTGTGTTGTCGAGCAATTCAATTGCGGGCCCAACAGGTAAAGACATTTTCGAACTCCCATTTGTGTTTGTCGAAACCATGCTACTGCTGTTTAGCAGTATCACATTTGGTTTTGGCATTATCGCGATGAAGCGCAACAACGTTGCTGGTCTCAAACGTTGGATGTTAGTCACGTTCGCGCTTGGTCTTGGCTTTATCTGTATGGAGGTCTATGAGTTCCATCACCTGATTGAAGAAGGCTATGGGCCACAAACAAGTGCATTCCTATCGGCATTCTTTACGTTGGTTGGTACGCACGGCCTGCACGTAACCTTTGGTCTGATTTGGTTAGCGGTAACGTATCATCAACTGTCGACGAAAGGTCTGAACGACAATATGTCAATGCGCTTTAACTGCTTAAGCCTATTCTGGCACTTTCTAGATATCGTTTGGATTTGTGTCTTTACCATCGTTTACTTACTGGGGGTAATGTAATGGATCAACATGTAGAAACCAGTTCGTCAGATTACGTGAAAGGCTTTATTGCCTCACTGATTCTGACGGTAATTCCGTTCTACTTTGTTTGGACGAAATCATTACCAGATACAACGGCCTATGCGATTCTATTTGGATGTGCATTAGTGCAGATATTTGTTCACTTTAAATACTTCTTGCACATGGAAACAAAAACATCCGACGGACGTTGGAACCTTGTATCACTGATGTTTACCGCCATTGTTGTACTTATCCTTATCGCTGGCTCGGTATGGATCATCTACAACATGAACGTCAACATGAAGTTGTAGGCCAAGGTATGCTGAAAAGTTATTTGTCTATCACTAAACCGGGCATTATTTTCGGCAACCTGATTTCTGTTGCGGCGGGGTTCTTCCTCGCCGCAAAAACAGAACCAGCCAGTCTAATGTTGTTCGTTACGACGTTAGTTGGTGTTGGGTTAGTCATCGCTTCAGGTTGTGTGGTGAATAATATTTTCGATCGTGATATCGACCAAAAGATGGCACGTACACGAAATCGTGAAACAGTGAAAGGCAACATCAATATCGATATTGCGTTTGTTTATGCACTTGCATTATTGCTGGTAGGAACCGCACTGTTATTTATCCGAGTAAACCCACTATCCGCTGTCGTCGTGTTGCTTGGCTACGTGTATTACGTGTTCTTTTACACGATGTGGTACAAACGTAACTCGGTGTATGGAACCTTAGTGGGAAGTATCTCAGGCGCAGTTCCGCCATTGGTGGGTTACTTGGCGGTAACAAACTTCATTAGCTTGGAAGCGATTTTACTCTTTACCATGTTCTGTCTCTGGCAAATGCCGCACTCGTATGCCATTGCCATGTTCCGCATGCAAGACTACCGAGAAGCCGGGATTCCCGTATTGCCAGTTAAAGAAGGCATTCATAAAGCGCATCGACACATGAAAGCGTATGTCGTGGCTTTTGGAGCAGCATCATTGGGGTTATTTTTACTAGGTGAAGCCGGGTATGAATACTTAGCAGTTGCAGCGGTTGTTTGCTTTATGTGGACGAAAGTGACCTTTCGCAGCATTGATGACAACAACTACATCGCTTGGTCAAAGTCGGTGTTTAAAGTCTCACTGCTAGTGGTGATGGGGATCAGTGGTGTGCTTGGCGTCGAGTTGATTCCTCTAGCTCTGTAATAACCAAACCTAAGCGTTTGCTACGCGCTAATATCTTTTGCTGCTGAATGCATGAATGACCTTACCTAGAAGTAAGGTCATTTCACTTTCTATTGTCCTTTATTTTCACTGTTTTTCCTGTTCCTCCTCTAGCTTCACTATCACGTATTCATATCTAAAAGCAAAAACAACCAGTGTGTAAAACATAGTGGGTCGCGTGTTTCCGCTGACGCGTAATAATGCCAAGAGATAGCGACGATTAAGCCAAAAAGTATAAACAGCGCAATAACTCTATTTGCCATATGAGAATTCAATATCGATAGTTTGTAATGTAAACATTTGGGGTAGTGCTAGTTCCGATAGCAGCATACAAACTAACAATGTGAATGTTTGAGTTGAATCACCAGCTAGCGAAATACAAAAGCTTTACGACTGAAAGTGGGTGACGAAGCATCTTAACTCCAGTGAAATGAACACGATTAAGAATCATCCATTTACATAATCTAAAAACTCACTAAACCTTAACCCAGATTAAAGTTTTGTCGTCTCCGAGGCATTAAGGTGCGCCTGTAGTTTGCAGGTCTCAAGGATTCAGAGAAGGAACAGCCATACATCGTGTATCGCTGTTCCTTTTTCGTTCTTGTTTACTTGCGAAAAGATAAAACATAAAGACAACTTTAAGAGGACTGGTTTTGAGCATTTTGTTTTCCGAAGCCCGCATTGGCAACATGACCCTAAAGAACCGTTTTGTGCGAAGCGCAACGTGGGAGAACATGGCGACCGAAGATGGTCACATGACGGCAAAGCTTTACGATATTTACGAAACGCTTGCGAAAGGGGAAGTTGGGCTTATTGTCACGGGTTATGCCAATATCGTTGAAGAAGAGAAACCCAACGCAGGTATGATGGGGATCTACAACGACTCTTTTATTGAAGAATACAAAAAGCTAACAGAGCTAGTACATCAACTAGATTCTAAAATCGTGATGCAAATTGCTTACGGTGGCACCAAAACCACCCATAACGTCGGTGAGCGTGTCATCTTCGCTCCGAGTGACGTGCCTGAGCGTGGTACAAATACGCAAGGCAAAGCGATGACAAAGGACGAAATAGACTACATCGTAAAGGCATTCGCATTGGCGAGTAAACGTGCTCAAGACGCTGGTTTTGACGGCGTAGAGATTCATGCGGCGCACACTTATTTAATTAACCAGTTTTTAAGCCCGTACTATAATCGTCGAGAAGACGAATATGGCGGTGACTTAGAAAATCGCATGCGCTTTCTTTTAGAAATTTATTCTGAAACCAGAAAGCTGGTTGGAAGCGAATTTCCCATCCTCGTTAAACTGACGGCAACAGAGTTCTTTGACGGCGGTTTAACGTTCGATGAAACTCGCGTCGTCAGTAAGAAACTTGAAGAAGTAGGCGTTGATGCGATCATCGTATCTGGCAATATTCACGGCAAAGCAAACGAACTTGTTGGTCAAACGTTCGATGGTTACACACTACAAGAAGAAGGTTACTTTCACGAATATGGTCACGTGATCAGTCAGGACGTTAGCATACCGGTGATTACTGTCGGCGGGCTGAGCGACATTGATGCGATTGAGAAAATTGCAGAAAACACAGGTATCCAATTTTTTGCTGTGTCACGCCCTTTATTGGCTGAGCCACAGTTGATCAAACGTTGGAAAGAAGGCAATCGCGCACCAGTAGATTGTGAACGTTGCTCAAAGTGTCGTACCAAGCGTGGTAACTTTTGCGTGGTGTATAAGAACCGAAATCGTCGCAAAAAATAGAACGAAGCGAATACACAAATACAAATTAGCCTCCACTCTGAATATGGAGGCTTTTAATTATCCGCATGTTAATCGAACCATTATTTATCTTCTTTTTGATAGTTTAAATAATGCACACAAAGATCGTGAAATGCTTTAGCTTGAGGCGAGATCGTGCGATCGGTTAACGTAAATATACCAATTTGCCTTTCAAGTGGTGGATCGATAAGCGGGATCCAAACCAAGCGTGTTTCATTGGTTGGGAAAGCAAGCTTCGGTAGGGTCGTGACACCAATCCCAAGTTCTAAGACAGAAAACAGCGAAGTAATATTTTCGACCGAATAGAGCGCTTGCTGACTCAGAGCTCTTGCTGGGGTTGGATCGAGAAGTGTACAAGTGCCGTTACGGATAAAGGGTTGTTCCAACAAAGTTTGCCACTCGATTCCTTCTGGATGACTTGCAATAGGGTTGTCCTTTAAACACACCACGCCTATTGGATCGGCTAACAGCGGCGTAAAGTCAATGCCGCCCTCATCGAGGTGAGAGGGGTTACCGAGCGCCAAGTCGACTTCACCGGAGAGTAAGCGAGCCTCGACGCCCGCCGCGTTATCATCGATCAAGCTTACTTCTACATTTGGATACTGCTCGCAAAAGGCACCCAATACGCTAGGGATGAGTTTCGCTGCAACAGAAGGAACGCTCGCAATTCGCACTCTCCCTTGCTGTCCGGCCGCGGCAGCTTTGAGATCGTTGTCCAGCGCACTGTAGATATTGAGAAACTGAACCACTTTGGGCAGACAAATTTCACCAAACGGGGTCAATTTGGTTTTGTTTCCGGGTTCAAACAGCGTTTGCCCTAGAATTTTTTCAAGCTCTTTTATCGATGTTGACAGTGCCGCCTGAGAACGATTTGCACGATGTGAAGCGGCTCGAAAGCCTCCTTCCTCGACTACCATCACAAAATGCATTAATTGTTGAAGCTTAATACTCATCCCTAATGCCTCTTAATCCCTTTATTTACGTTATTTTAAATAGAGTGATAAGTTTAATTTATCAAATGTCAAAAATTTACCGTTAGATTTATCGCCTGTCAATGTGCATCATTTAACCATATTGAAACAAAGCTGTTACAAAGGTTGAAAGGCACGTGAATACTCCTACTAAAAAACACCCAGTTAAAACCAGTCTATTTGCTTCTAAAGCGCCGCTTGAATGGGCGATAGTCAACAACGGAACTCTGTATACGGCTCAAATTCCTATTGATGACACAGGCGCGGTTGTGGAAGGCGGTATCGAAGCACAAACACGTCAAACCTTTAACAATCTCATTCACACCCTGGAGTGTGCCGGGGAGTCTTTGGACTCGGTGTTGCAGGTCCTGATTTATGTGACTGACAGAGAATACTTAAAGACCGTTAACCAAGTGTACGCGGAATATTTTGAAGCGCCGTACCCAAATCGCGCCGCCATGGTGGTTGCAGGGTTAGCACGAGAAGAGATGTTGGTGGAGTTTGTCGTCTACGCGTCGGCAAGCCAACCAGAATAAATCCAATAAGAACAATTAGAGATCAGTGAGTGGGTGGCTTGCCATCACAAATCGGAAGAACAAGGAAAGAACCATGACTTTTATTAACAATGTTCAAGCAGAAAAATCCCTCTATATAGCGGGTGAGTGGCAATCGGGCATGGACACCATCGCCAATATTAACCCTTCTGATATCAGCGAAAACATTGGCGATTTCTCACAAGCGAGTGTGTCGCAAGTAGAGCAAGCGATTCAAGCGGCTAAATCAGCGCAGCCAGAGTGGGAAAAAACACCAATCGAGCGCAAACAAGCAGTGCTGCAAGCGATTGGTGATGAGCTCATTGCACGATGTGACGAATTGGGAACCTTGCTTTCGCGTGAAGAAGGTAAGCCATTTGCTGAAGGTCGAGGTGAGATTTACCGTGCTGGCCAATTCTTCCAATACTTTGCTGCTGAGGTTCTGCGTCAAATTGGCGATAACGCTGCTTCCGTCCGTCCAGGTGTCTCCGTTGAAGTTACTCGTGAAGCCGTCGGCGTTATCGCCATTATCTCTCCTTGGAACTTTCCAACAGCAACAGCTGCTTGGAAAATCGCGCCAGCACTTGCGTTTGGCAACAGCGTCGTCTGGAAGCCTGCCAACCTAACCCCAGCAAGTGCCGTCGCGCTGACAGAGATTATCCATCGCCAAGGTTTACCTGCTGGCACGTTTAACCTCGTTTTGGGTAGCGGTTCGCAAGTAGGTAATACCCTTATCAATTCGAAGGATGTGAACGGCGTGAGCTTCACTGGTTCTGTGGACACAGGCCGTAAAGTTGCAGCGGCTACGGCACCAAACTTTGTACGTTGTCAGCTAGAGATGGGCAGCAAAAACGCGCTCGTAGTGGCAGATGATGCAGACATTCAAATTGCTGTCGAAGCGACAATCGCAGGCTCATTCTCGGGTGCAGGTCAAAAATGTACCGCGTCTTCTCGTCTTGTGGTTATGGACGGAATTCACGACGCGTATGTTGAAGCGCTAATCAAACGCATGAGCGAACTTAAAGTGGGTCACGCACTGGAAGAGGGCGTGTTCATGGGCCCTGTGGTTGATGGTAACCAGCTGAATGCGAACTTTGAGTGGATCGAAAACGCACGCCAAGCAGGCGCGGAGTTGGCTTTCGGTGGTGAGCGTCTGAGCCTAGAGCATGACGGTTACTACATGTCACCAACCCTGTTCTTGAACACACAAAACAGCTGGGAAGTGAACCAAGAAGAAGTCTTTGCACCAATGGCAAACGTGATTCGCGTTTCTGATCTGGATGAGGCAATTGCAGTCGCGAACGATACGCGCTTTGGCCTGACAGGCGGCATTATCACGCAAAGCTTGCGTAATAGCGCGATCTTCAAACAGCAAGTCCAAACGGGCTGCGTCATGGTTAACTTGCCAACTGCGGGTACAGATTATCACGTTCCATTTGGTGGCCGTAAAGAATCTAGCTTTGGTCCTCGTGAGCAAGGTCAGTACGCCAAAGAGTTCTACACCGTAGTGAAAACCGCTTATCAGCGTCCTTACTAAGATCGGCAGGGTAACTGATGGTGTCAGTTGCCCGCACGAAAAGGCTAAGAAATTGTTTAAGGAGTGGTTATGTACCAACAACGGATTGTGATTGACGGATTGCAGTACTGCAATTGGGATCGAGAGTATTTCCAAACGCTTAAGGCGAGTGGCATTACCGCCGTTCATGCCACCATCGTCTACCACGAAACTGCGCGCGAAACCTTAACGCGTTTTGCTGAGTGGAACTTGCGCTTCGAGCAAAATGCGGACCTCATCATGCCTATTTATTCAATGGCAGATGTAGAAAAAGCCAAAGCAGAAGGCAAAGTCGGCATCTTCTTCGGCGCGCAAAATTGCTCACCTATCGATGATGAAATTGGTCTGATTGAAGTGATGCGCCGCCAAGGTCTGCTGATCATGCAACTGACCTACAACAACCAAAGCTTACTGGCGACAGGTTGTTACGAACAAAACGATTCCGGCGTAACTCGCTTTGGTAAGCAAGCGATTGAAGAGATGAACCGAGTCGGGATGATCATTGATATGTCCCACAGCGCGGAGCGTTCGACGTTGGAAGCTATCGAGCTCTCTTCGCGTCCAATTTGTATCAGCCATGCTAACCCGACATTTGCGCATGACGCACTGCGCAACAAGTCCAACACCGTGATCAAAGCACTGACGGAGCGCGGTGGTTTGATTGGATTCAGTTTATATCCATTCCATTTGCCAAATGGCAGCCAGTGCACTCTGGATGATTTCTGCCAGATGGTAGCGAAAACCGCAGACATGTTTGGCGTCGACCATTTAGGCATCGGTAGTGATCTGTGCTTAAACCAGCCGCAACAAGTGTTGGAGTGGATGCGCAACGGTCGTTGGTCAAAAGCGATGGATTACGGCGAAGGTTCGGCAAGTAACTCGGGATGGCCAGATGCGCTGCCATGGTTCTGCGGCAGTGCAGGGATGGAGAACATCTACAACGGATTAATGCGTCACGGATTCAGTGAATCTGAGGCAGGAAAAATATTGGGTGAAAACTGGTTTAACTTCCTCAAAGAAGGATTAGAGCCTATTTCATAGTACACCCAAAATTAGGAACCGCCTGCCTACATAACAACAATACGGCAGGCGTAAAACTCACATTTGTAGCCAGTCTTTGGCAGCTGCAAAGAACCTCTGGAGCCAGAGTATGTCTGATTTAACCAATAGCATGAAAGCTTCCACGATGAGCGTGTCATCGGGCAAGTCAAAAGCAACACACAACACATCAACAACAGAAAACACGACGGACAAATTAGGACTGAATAACCCGGCCTTTTGGTATAGCGGTGGTTTTATCGCGTTGTTCGTTGCTATTGCACTTTATGACGGCGAGTTGTTATCTACGATCGTTAACGCCGGCTTTGGCTGGGCAGTTCAGGTGTTTGGTCCTTACTGGCAGTTACTGCTGCTTCTCACTTTTCTTATTGGTCTTGGCTTGGCTGCAGGGCGAACAGGCAAGGTGATGTTGGGCGGGATTGCAAAACCAGAAATGGATTCTTTCCGCTGGATGGCGATTATTTTCTGTACCTTATTGGCTGGTGGTGGTGTTTTTTGGGCCGCGGCTGAGCCTATCGCGCATTACGTTAGCCCACCCCCTTTGTACGGCGCGCAAGATAACCCGCAGCAAGGTGCGGTGAATGCGTTGTCGCAATCCTTTATGCACTGGGGCTTTCTGGCTTGGGCGATTGTAGGTAGCTTAACTTCCATCGTGGTGATGCACCTGCATTACGACAAAGGTTTACCACTAAAACCCCGTATTTTGCTTTACCCAGTCTTGGGCGAACGAGCACTTAAAGGCCAACTCGGTGCATTGATTGACGCGTGCTGCATTATCGCGGTAGCCGCGGGCACCATCGGGCCAATTGGGTTTTTAGGCTTGCAGGTTAGCTACGCGTTAAATGCGCTGTTTGATATTCCTGATGGCTTTACCACTCAGCTTATCATCATCTTGTTTGCGATTGCTCTTTACACCTTGTCAGCACTCAGTGGATTAAGCCGAGGCATGCAACTGCTTAGTCGTTACAACGTGATTCTGGCAATGGCATTGATGGTTTACATCCTGTTTTTTGGCCCTACGAATTTTATCTTTAACGGATACATTCAAGGTGTAGGGAGCATGCTGGATAACTTTATCCCAATGGCGACCTACCGTGGTGATGAAGGTTGGCTAAGCTGGTGGACAGTATTTTTCTGGGGCTGGTTCCTGGGTTATGGTCCGATGATGGCAATTTTTATTGCGCGTATTTCCCGTGGTCGAACTATCCGCCAAGTCATTTCCACCATCAGTATTGTGGCTCCGTTAACCACCTGTTTTTGGTTCACGATTGTGGGCGGCTCTGGCCTAGCGTTTGAAATTGCTGAACCGGGCAGTGTGAGTGCGGCGTTCGAAGGCTTTAACCTGCCAGGTGCTTTGCTTGCGGTGACTCAGCAACTACCAATGCCAATGCTGACTTCAATTCTATTTCTGATTTTAACCACGATCTTCATCGTCACGACGGGCGACTCAATGACCTACACAATCAGTGTCGTGATCAGTGGTGAAACGGAGCCGAATGCGATCATCCGTACCTTCTGGGGAGTAATGATGGGTGTGACGGCATTGATCCTAATTTCCCTTGGCTCTGGCGGCATCTCTGCTCTGCAATCTTTCATTGTGATTACCGCGGTTCCGGTTTCGTTGATTCTGTTACCGTCACTTTGGAATGCGCCACAAATTGCAATCAAAATGGCGAAAGAGCAAGGGCTATAACAATTATCCAATTCAAACAACGTGGAGCTTGTGCGGGTGTTTTCCTCCTGCGTCCGCACAAACCCTAGTATTCTTACAATAACAAATAGGTGGTGAGCAAAATGGATGCACATCGTTCTACTTATACGGAAGCAACTATGCGCGATGCAGCGATTGTCATGGCAGCCGAAAGGCTTGGCGCAATGCACCAAAACCGAATCAGCTTTGTTCGCAGTCTGATTCGTAATATGGCAAGCCAAAACTGGCAAGTAACCAAGCATGAGTGGCAGCTTTGTCCTCGTGGTTATGGTCATGTGATTTACAAATTGACCACGCCAGAGCACGTTTATCATTTGGTGGTATTCTGTGATGAAATTGCCGACGACGAGCGTAATGATCGCGTAATTGCTGAAAAGTGGGACGTCACATTTGCACTGGTTCAAGGCGATGTTGATGTTACTTTGTTGGAAAGATTGCGAGAAAATGTACCGCTGCAAGAAGCGGGACGTAATCCAAACAACGTACTTGTTCTTGCTCGCGCAAATAAAAGTGTGCGCGTGTTTGAGCACATTGTTAGCGCGCTTTCTCAAGGCGAGCAGCCTGAGCCGAAAGAATTAGCGGAAGTGGGTTATATCCTGCGTACCACAGCTGTTTATGGTAACGGAAAGTTTGGTATCGCCGATTTCAAACTGTTAGAGAACAACTCAGATTTCAGCCAGTCTTTTAGTGCGCAAATGTGTGCCGTATATATGTTGCGTGAATTCAGCCTAGATTGGGTGCACTATCTGGCACTTCAACAAGGTGGCGACAACGCGGTGGCTTTGCATCGTGGCTTGCAGCGCTACCTTGGTGTCGGTAATGCTACTGGCTTAGGCATGGCTCCATACTTGATTAATCACCCGTGTATTGTTGACCAATGGATGACTTCTCGCGAACGTGCGGTAGCGCGAGTCTTTGCGATGCCGTGTGAAGCGTCGTTCCATGCTCCTTTGCAAGGATTGCTGCAAAAAGCACAGCGTCATTTAGAGCAAGTCATCACCATTAATGAACATCAAGACAGGCTCAATCATCAAGCGATAGCAGACATCAAACAACTGCTATCGGAGCTAACAACGTTAATGGCATTACATCCGAACTGGGCGAGTTTGGTCGAGCATAAGAAAACAATGAGTGTGGAAGCCCAAGAAATCCTCACCTCTTGCTTGATCGAACTCTACCCATCTTTAGTGGATGAATTTGCTAGCCAAATGAATACGGATGAAACGTTATCTATTCCGGGCGGGAAAAAGATCCAAGATTTACTGGAAGTGTTGCAAAGCAAGTACCGCTGGGCGATTGATGCGGATTACTCACTGGCCGAGAACAATTATTGGTTCTGGTATCGCTCACAAGACAAAGAAGAGCCAAGGCTTGGTGTTCGCGGGGAAGAGGCTGGAGAAGAAAAAGAACTGCCGCTTGATATCGGCAGACAAGTGAATCGCTTGTACCAGGCCTTGCTTGACTGTGATGTAGAAATGTCCGTAGCAGAGTTTCTATTGCAAAAACCGGCTTATCGTTCGATCACACGTCGCGTATGGACGTTAGGCAACCGTGCGATGGGGGATATTCAAATGAATGTGCTGCGTAAAGATGCGTTACCAATGCACTTACTGCGCTGTAAATTGGCGATCTTTGGTGCGACTAAGTTTGATCCGCGCTCGGATCGTTGGGTTCGAGTAACTTTCTTCCAAGGTGCGCCGTTGTTAGATGAAATTCACGACCCTAAACTGGCAGACACATGGATTTTCCCTAGCATGCCGCCGCGTGACGAAATTGCGCAAAGTGACAATCAAAAAATCAACGGAGGATTTGCATTATGATCGTCTCTCACAACGAATTGGTGGCCGCGGTTAATAAGGCATTTCTTGGCATGCGCCGTCACTGTGGTGAGGCGGATGTCATTGCGAACATGGTGGCGGACTTGCAAATGGTTGGCTTACATGGAGTTCGTCATTTTAATAACGCCAGTCTATTTCTTGGGTTAGATTCAGACTGCGCCGTATCGGTGACCAACATTACGCCGTCAAGCATAGAGGTAGAACTGCATAACGGGAGTGTAGCGTGTCATTTACCCGCTGTGTTGGATTTCGCGCTTGAGAAAATGATTAACCGTAAGTCGATTACCATTACGTTGAAGCAGTGTCATAACCGTTGGTTGGGTTTCAGTGAGTTGTTGAAGCTCTCTGCGAAAGGCATCGCGTGTCGCGCACAATGGGTCAATGGCTCTAGTCCCAAGCGAACGCTTTATGTGTTAAACCGCGGACGAATCGCGCCAGAAGTCTTTTTCTCGGATCAGTTTGATGGGCATGATACGGATTTGCATAGTATGGTTATCGAACTCTCTGTGAACGATTTCGATATCGAGAAAAGCGCACAGGGATACACCATTCACATTGAAGGCGATGAGTTAAGCAACACGCAACAAGCCTCTTGGCAAAATGGTATTTTTGTCGAAGACCAAGAATGGGAAACACTGAAACAAACCGCAACCGCGTTGCTGGTGGAGAACAGTGAGCGTTCTATGCTCGGTGCTGGCGGTGTGGTTTAAGCGATGAAAGGCGATGATTCCAAGTAGAAGTGATGAAGGCTGCTCTTTAGCGGCCTTTTTTGTGCGCGAAGTTTGGTCACTTCTGAAGTTCAAAGACTATGATTACCGTTATCCGCAAGATGGAGCAACACAGGTAAGAAAAATGGATCTGCAAGAGAATAAAAGAAATGCCATTGCGTTTTACGAAACCTCCTATCGAGGTAATCCAAGAAAAGCGGTTGAAGACTATGTTGGCGATGAGTACATCCAGCACAATCCATTAGTTGGAAATGGCCCCGAGGCTTTTATCGAGTATTTTGAGCGGATGCAAAATGAGTATCCCAATAAAGACATTACGTTTGTGCGAGCCATTGCTGAAGGGAACTTGGTGGCACTACACACTCACCAAACATGGCCTAATGATATTGAATACGTGACGATGGATTTCTTTCGTTTTGATCATAATGGGAAGATTGTTGAACATTGGGACGCTCTGCAA
Organism: Vibrio sp. Vb1127; assembly: GCF_033338735.1. Classification (NCBI taxonomy): domain Bacteria; kingdom Pseudomonadati; phylum Pseudomonadota; class Gammaproteobacteria; order Vibrionales; family Vibrionaceae; genus Vibrio; species Vibrio sp. Vb1127. Next base: position 159,020 of record NZ_JAWOTF010000007.1, read on the forward strand.
GAGATTCCTAAAGAAACATTGAATGGTCACACCATGTATTAACGAGTCGTTGACGAGTCTCCCATGCCGTTTATTCAAACGGTATGGGAGGTTAAATGATTTGTGGCACTTTAAGTATTAATCATCAAAGCGCTTTTTCGATTCTCACCGCGACGTCTTCAGATACCCAGCCTTTCCACAAGTCAGGGTAGGTATTAAAGAAGTAAAACATCGCTTCTTCACCGTCCGCGTAGTTATCTTCCATCCAGGCCAGCATTTCACTCATTTGCTCGTTGGTAAATCCGCGTTTCTGCAAGTACGCGAATGCTTGGGGTTCTTTGCTCGCAAACGCCTCAGTTGTTACTGTGCGAACTGGAGAAGGTGGGTACATTGTTACTTTTGGTGAAGCGCAATCAGGCTGAGTGGTACAGTTGCGATACTCTTCTAAATCTGTTCCGCTACCAAAATCCACTTTGACCATATCATACTTGCCCAATACGGGGGTCGGTGACCAGTAGTAACCAAACCAAGGCATTTTGCGATCATAGGCTTTGGCGATGGTGCCAGCTAATGCTGCGCCAGATCCTGGGTCAACCATCTCAAAGCCGTGCTCACTTAACCCTAATGCATTAAACAAGTGACCGGAGGTGATTTGGCATGTCCAACCAGCAGGGCAGCTATAGAACGCGAACTTGTCATCATCTTCTGGGTGTTCAAATAGTTTGGCGTGCTTGATGACGCCTTCTATCGTCGCGAGTTCTGGATACTGTTTTACCAGATAGGCGGGAACCCAAAACCCTTCTTCACCACCATTGACAAGCGATTCACTAGCGATGCGCAAGCGTTTATCCGCAATCCCTTTATCAAGTGCTTCTTTAATACCGTTTGTCCATAACTCTGGCGCAACGTCAGGCTGTCCCTTTTCAATCATAGAGGTGCCTGTAGGAACGCTATCACCAGGGATCAATTCCGCATCGCACTGGTAGCCTTCATTTAAGACAAATTGGTCGATGTGCGCCATTAAGCTGGCCGAATTCCAATTCATGTCTGCGATGGTTATTTTTCCGCATTCGTCCGCATTTGCATGAGTAGATAATGCTGATAGCAGCAGAACAGAGAGCATTGAAGGTGTCGTTTTCATGTGACTGAATTTCCTTGTCGTTGTCATTTACTTCAGTATATACATCGGTTTATAAAGATTCAGTGAACAAGTTTTTTTCAGTGACGTTAAGCATAAAAACGGTGATTTATGAAGCGTTTGGTGAGGCGTGTTGAAAGGGAGTTAATACAGCAAGAACACTCCTTCGTAGCCGCCAATCTCAATATGAGAAACATAGTCGCCGATGTTACCGTCTTGATCTACAGGTTGCATAGGCTCTGGAAGCACGATTGTCATCTTCGGTGAGGTGAAATAATCGATATTCTTGCCAAAGAAATCAGTTCGATACAGAACTCGGCCTTTGGTGAATTCGCGGGCTAACACCATCTCTGTAGGGCCATGCATCACTACCGTATCGTCTGAGTGATACGCAAAGTACGTATGGGTTGGTAACAAATCGATAGCGCCATTAGGCAAGTCAGGATGAGCCACTTTGCTCATAGAAGCATCTCCAATCACTGTGTAATCGGCGGAATAGGGCGTGCTGGTGGACATCATTAGCGGAGTCGCCTGATACCCATCTGGGATTTGATTGGTTGGCATACCTAAATCAACGGCAAGCAAGGTGCTAGGTTGATAAGCAATATTCTTTGGTACGCCTGCCTTCCAGAAGTTGTCACTTGTTGTGTTATTACTTCCATATAAGTAGCCATTGTTCCACTGATTAAAGTAAATGCGCTCAGGGTGATAGTTTAAGTAGAACACCGCTAGTGCAGAGTATTGGTCCTGTTTCCAATTGTTTTCTGTGTTACCAAAGTATTGAACGCGACCATAACGCGTGGTCGCTTGATAAATCACTTTCTGGCCAGCTTTGGCGAGTGCAGAGTTATCCCAAAATTTAGCCAAGCCAGCATAGCCACTAAAGCCGGTAGCAGGGAAAAGGTAGTGCTCGCGCAAGTACAAGGAGCCAGCGTAAACCAAGTGGTTTTGCCCATTACGACCGAATAAGTTTGCCGTACCTATGTTGAGGCCAATTAACGCATCTTCATCCAGCGTTGCCAGTTTATTCAAGAACGCCGAGAATTGCGCTTTGTAAGCATCGTCAGCAGCTTGGCTACCCGCCACCAAACCAAGTTCATCCACTGTGCCTCCGGAATATATGTAGAACTGATTTGCACCGAGTAACTTATTCGTATCGTCGTTGTACGCACCATTTAAACCTTGTTTCGCCCATTCAGCTTGGTAATAGTGGCGCATTGTATTGGTAAAAACGGGATTACCGAGATTGGTCAATGCCCAAGAAGAGGTTTGATTCCACATACGACCAAATGGAATAACCCGTGACTCCCAACGAAATCGGGCCGTTGCATTCTTATTCGAACGGTTTTTGTATTCATTCCAAGAAAGATAATTGTCTTGGTTTCGATCTGCAGATTTGTCGAAGCCACGAATTTTACGCCAGCGTTGAATGGTTTGACCTTCCGGTGTCTCCGTTGGTGCTCCTGAGATATTGACGGCAGGGAAGCTATTTTTGAGTTGAATGTTTTCGAGACGTGGGCGGTTTTCTATGTTGCCGTCATGCCAAGTAATTTTCGCAAAGTAAAGGCGGCCGCCGTCGCGTAAAAAGGTGGAGCCAAAGTACTGACCGCCACCATAAGTTTTTCCGCTACCATCATGCGTTGTAGCGCGAACCCAATCCGAAGGAACAGACCAGTTTACTGTTTGGTTTTTAGTCATGTTCTCAGTTTTGTCTTTTTTAATCGCGAAGCGTTTCCATTCTGTTACCCGACCAAACGAGTCGATAGCAGAAGGGTATTCAATCGTGAAGCTGCCGCCTTGAGCAAACTGAGAGAACGTAAAGGCTAAGCGGTCGAACCTCTCTGAGTGATAGACATAGAGGGCTCCACCATTATTCGCCTGGCCAAATACATCAGCATCCCATGGCGGTGGTTGATATAGCCAAAAGCCGGCGTGGTCAGCGCTGGCGGTATAGCCAACGATCATCGGTTTTCGATTGAGTAAGGTATTTTCACCATGGCTTGAGTCGACTTCAGCTAGGATAGTGTCTTCAGAAAAGTGGAGAAAGAAATCTTCGTAGTCAATTCCATTCAGTTCTGCTTGGTTACGTATATCGTTTTCCAGCCAACCTGAGTTAAGTTCCAGCTTTTGGTTGTACATGTAACCAAGTGCTTGTACACGCTCATTATGACTTTTACTTTCGTAAGCACCGAATAAGATATCAGCATAATCCAGTTCCCATTCACGTGTAGCCGCAGCAGAGATAGGCTTATCTTGAAGATCAATACCCTGTTCATGCAATCCAGGTAACACGATTGCTGTTCTACTCCAAACGTTGGGTATAGAAAGTAAGCTCAGAGAAGCAAGTGCAATGAGAGAAAAACAATGCGACTTCAACATGGAGTTATCTCACTCATACTTAGATGACTCAAATTAAGGGCCAGAATACAAAGAGAAATTATAGTCCATTCACAAAGTCCTAATCAGGAACCCGCCGATAGAAGGCTTTACCGGAAACCGAGGGGGGAAGCCCGGCAAAAATGAGAAGGTCTGCGTCGGGTGTAGTACGTTCAAAGACTCAAAATTCCGTCTACACAAGCACAAAAGTAACCAGAATTTTAACCTTGTTTCGATTGCCATCATATTGTTGGATTTTCATCAACAATTTCAGTTAAAACCAACTGATTAAACCAGTCATATTCTCTGTTGTATTGATTGCTCATCATACAAAAATTTAACAAAATTAATTTTTATACATTTTTATTGCATAAAAAATCCTTTTGAGTAATATAAATGCCAAGTGACAATTAATGCGGTATGTCAGCATGACTATTCAGGTAAGCGGAATCAATAAATCCTACGGTGAGACACAAGTGCTTCACGATGTCAGCTTTAAGTGTGAAAGCGGCGAAACACTGGTGTTACTCGGTCCGAGTGGTGCAGGGAAGAGCTCTCTGCTACGTGTTCTTAACCTTCTTGAAGGAGCGGATAACGGCCAGTTAAACATCGCTAATGACGCATTCGACTTTTCAACTGAAATCAAAGAGAAGCAAGGTTTAGCGCTTCGTCGTAAAGTGGGCATGGTGTTCCAGCAGTACAACTTATGGCCGCACATGACAGTAATGGAGAACTTGATTGAGGCTCCGGTAAAAGTCGCTGGCATGGATAAAGAAGAAGCGAAGAAGCAGGCAATGCAAATTCTTGCGACGCTGCATTTGGCAGACAAAGCGGATGCATGGCCGATGCAACTTTCTGGTGGTCAGCAACAACGTGTGGCGATTGCTCGTGCATTGATGATGAAACCGGAAGTCTTGCTTTTTGATGAACCGACCGCTGCGCTTGATCCGGAAATTACTAACCAAGTCGTTAAGATTATTAAAAATTTAAGCGAAACCGGAATTACACAAGTAGTTGTGACGCACGAAGTGGATTTCGCCAAGAAAATCGCTAGTCACGTACTGTATTTAGAAAAAGGACACATCGTCGAGCACGGCACAAATGATTCGTTTTCTAACCCGCAAACCGCCCAGTTTGCTGACTACTTAAATCACTAAATTACGTTTTTAAAATTCGGTCTATTTAACAGATAAGCTCGGCTGTCATTGCGAGTGTCAGCCCACTAAGTACACACGGAGTATTGCAATGAAAAAGATTCTACTAGCTTCACTAATCGGCCTTTCTTCTGCAACTATGGCGGCAAACGCAGCAGCACAAGAAGAGATCAAATTCGCGATGGAAGCGACGTACGCACCGTTCGAATACATGGATGAAAACAACCAAATCCAAGGTTTTGATGTGGATCTGGCGAATGCACTATGTAAAGAAATCGAAGCAAAATGCACCTTCCACAACCAATCTTTTGACAGCCTGATCCCAGCATTAAAATTCAAGCGCTACGATGCGGCAATCTCTGCAATGGACATTACTGAGGCGCGTTTGGAGCAAGTGAATTTCACGAATGCATACTATGACAACTCAGCAGCGTTTGTTTCTATCAAAGAAAAAGTGGCTGATCAAAAAGCACTAGAAGGTAAGCGTGTTGGTGTTCAAAACGGTTCAACACACCAAAGCTACCTGATTGAGCAAATGCCGGGCGTAACCGCGGTTCCTTACTCAAGCTACCAAGACGCGTTCATCGATATGAAAAATGGCCGTATTGATTCTGTATTCGGTGACACAGCAGTCGTAGCAGAATGGTTCAAGAAAGAAGACAACCTAGCTTACGTGGGTGAGCACGTCACTAACCCTAAATACTTCGGTAACGGTTTCGGTATCGCAGTGAATAAAGGTAACGACGAGCTAGTGAACAAGCTGAACACAGCACTGAAAACAGTGAAAGCAAACGGCGAATACGACGTAATCTACAACAAATACTTCGGTAAGTAATATGGCACTAACGGGTTACTCTTTATCGCTTGTTCAAGCTAGTTGGATGACTGTCCAGCTAGCCTTCACAAGCCTCTTAGTCGGTTTGATTCTGGCAGTGGTATTCGCCAGTGGTGAAATGTCTCGCCGCGTTTTCGTTAAATGGCCAATGACGGCGTTTGTGACGATTGTACGTGGCTTGCCAGAAATCCTTGTCGTGTTGTTCATCTATTTTGGTTCGACGCAGGTACTGTTTTTAATCACCGGCGACTTTATTGAAGTTAGCCCGTTCTTGTCTGGCGTGGTGGCGTTGTCATTGATCTTCGCTTCCTACGCTTCTCAAACTCTACGTGGCGCATTAAAAGCCGTTGGAAGAGGGCAGAGAGAAGCAGCAAGTGCACTCGGCATCAGTCAAGCACACGCTTTCGTTCGCATTGTTTTACCACAAGCAGTAAGACACGCACTACCAGGTTTAACTAACCAATGGTTGGTTCTGCTGAAAGACACCGCGCTTGTATCACTGATTGGCGTAACGGATTTGTTGAAGCAAGCGCAGCTAACATCTGCAGCGACGCATGAAGCGTTTACATGGTACGCGACCGCTGCGGCGATTTACTTAGGCATTACTTTGATTACGCAACGTGCCGTCAAACTGATTGATAAGAAGTTCTCAATTCAAGGTATGAGTATGGGACAGGAGGCGACCGCATGAACGAACAACACGTTTGGCAAATGCTGGATGGCTTAGGCACTAGCCTTCAATTGACCGCCGCTTCTTTGGTTGTGGGCTGTCTCTTAGCTCTGATGATGACGCTGACTCTGATCCTACGTACTCCGGGTTTGCATTGGTTAAGTCGTGGCATCATCACCTTGTTTACTGGTACGCCTTTATTGGTGCAGATCTTCTTGGTGTACTACGGTCCGGGTCAGTTTGATGCTGTAAGAGAAAGTGTATTTTGGACATGGTTAAGCCAACCTTGGTTCTGTGCGATGTTAGCACTAGCACTAAATACCGCTGCATACAGCACTCAGTTGTTCAAAGGAGCGTTTAACGCGATTCCTTCCGGTCAATGGCAAGCGTGTCGTGCGTTAGGCATGAACAAAACCGCAACACTGAAAGTGCTTCTGCCATACGCTATTCGCCGTGCTGTTCCGGCTTACTCGAACGAAGTGATTTTGGTCTTCAAAGGCACGTCACTAGCAAGCACGATTACGATCATGGATCTGATGGGTTACGCGCAGCGCATTAACGCACAAACCTACGATACGTTGACGGTATTTGGTATTGCAGGCGCATTTTATTTAACGGTAAATGGTGTGCTAACTCTCATTTTCCGTCATGTAGAGAAGAAAGCATTGGCGTTCGAAGCCGCATAATCCTTCAATCAACACTCATCATTTAGTTCCACAGTGCCTCTGCGAATGGCTCTCTTGCAGGGGCATTTTTTATATTCGTCATGGCAAATTCCTCAAGTTCCCCCAAACTTAATTCAACGCAATTGTATTGGTGGCACCATGGAAAGAAGACACTTTTTAGCGCTTTGGACATTGTTATTCGCACCCTCATTAAAAGCGAAAACACCAATGCGGCCCACGCCAGCACAAACTGAAGGGCCATTTTATCCAGTAGTGGACATTCCTCTTCGTCAAAACTTGATTCTGCAATCAGAAGGTTTGGTCGGTGAAGCTATCGTGTTGCAAGGTAAAGTCGTAGATACATCGGGAAACCCAGTTTCAGGCATCAAAGTAGAAATCTGGCAATGCGATGGGCAGGGGATTTACGATCACCCTAAGCAGCCAAATAATGATAAGTTTGATACTCACTTTGCAGGTTTTGGCGCGGTAGAAACTCAATCGGATGGTCGCTACTTATTCCAGACTTTGTACCCCGTGCCTTATGCCTCTCGTCCACCGCACATTCACGTTAAGTTGTGGCGGGATAACCAAGAGCTTCTGACCACTCAGTTGTACTTAAAAGGCAATACTGGTGATGAATGGTGGGGTGGCAAAGCCCGAGATTATCTACAGTTTGAAACCATACGAACCGACGGGCGATTAACTGGCCAATTTAACTTTGTGATTGGCTAGCGAATCCGGTTAAGCCATCAACTCAACCAATTGCGCCAAGCATTCTTTGTCCAGTATTGGATGAGGCTCAACACCCGTGACCAGCACTATATCCACGGAAGGCAGTGATGGCATATCGTCTAAGATCTTAAGATCCTCGCTAACGCTAATACTGCCCATCGCACCGATAGCCATGCCTGAACGTACAATTGCTCGTTGTGCAGAAGCCGTATTGCAACATGCCAGTAGTTGATAAGGAGTGCCACGTTTGGTTAATCCGTCTACTGCTGCCGCATGGTATTTACAGTCGGTTTGGAATAGGGCGAGAGGGAGAGGTTGGGCGCTCTCAATGTCAAAATCAGGATGAGCAATCCACACGCCTTTGTCGCTTGCTAGCCAGTAACCTTCCTCACTGTCCGGTGCTCTTGTCACAATAGCGGCGTCTAGCTTTCCTTCATCAAGTTTTTCTCTCAAGGTGATGCTCGGCTCACTAAAGACCTGAATCGAACATGTGGGCTCAGATTGCTGTAATACGCGGATGACTTTAGGCAAGATATTGTCGTTGTAATCTTCTGGGCAACCTAAGCGAAGAGGACGCTTATTTTCATAACGTTTCACTTGTTTCAGTGCTTGATTGTGCAAGCTAACCAATTGCTCTGCGTGAGAGCGTAGTGCTAATCCCGCTTCACTTAAGACAAGATTGCGACCTTCTTTTTCAAACAAACTGACGCTGAGTTCGTCTTCTAGCTTACGCATTTGCGCACTGAACGCGGATTGGGTGCGATTGATCTGCTTGGCTGCACGAGTGAAACTTCCCGTTTCGGCAAAAGCCAGAAAGCTGCGTAACGCATCGATATCCATATCTAAAACTCATCCATCGTTTTTGTTGAAGTGTTCCATCAAAACTATCCGTTAGTCCCCTTAAATACAATCAGATATTGTGAATGGGTACTCAAAACACAAACCGCATGGAGGCGTCATGAAACTGTTTATTGCTAATCAAAACTACTCAAGCTGGTCACTTCGCGCATGGCTGATCTTTTCTCAATTCAAACTAGATGTCGAAGTCACCAAGCTCAAATTATTCACAGAAGACTTTTATAAGACCTTGGAAGGTATTACACCAACCGCGAAAGTACCTACCTTGGTGGATGGTGACGCAACCGTGTGGGATTCATTAGCGATTTTGGAATACGTTAACGAGCAATACTTACAAGGTAAAGCTTGGCCAAGCAACTCCGCAGAACGAGCTAAAGCACGCGCCATTGCATCAGAAATGCATTCGGGTTTCTTTGATTTAAGAAACGAACTCCCAATGAACATCCGCGCACACAGAAAAGTCGACTTAACGAAGGGTGCGCTTAAAGATATTGCTCGTATTGACGCCATTTGGGCAGGGCAAGCAGAACTGCATCCAAACGGTTGGCTATTTGGAGAATGGTCGATAGCGGATGCTATGTATGCACCTGTGGCATTGCGTTTCCAAACTTACGGTATCGAGTTATCCGAAGGTGCCAAAGCTTACCAACAGAAGGTGCTAGCAAGTGAATCTTTACAGCAATGGTTGGAAGAGGCGAACCAAGAAACAGATATCGTAAAAGAGGACGAGGCAGGGGAAGAAGTATAAGCGCATCTTGCGATCGCCTGTAGCAAGGGAAAGCATGACAAAGCACGCTTTCCTCTTCTAGGATGGTTGTAGTTTCCGGCGCGTTTAAGCTAGGTGTTCAACAATCGCTCTGCCTACGCCGTGTGCGCTCGTTGGGTTTTGACCTGTGATGACTCGGTCGTCCACAATCACAAGCTCTTGCCATGGTTGCACTTTAGAGTATCGCGCTGCGCCACGAGCAAGAGACTCTTCCAACAGGAATGGGATGTCGTTGATAGTGCCGAAGTCGATCTCTTCTTCGCGAGTGAAACCTGTCACTGATTTAGACGCAAGTAGCTTCTCGCCATTGCTAAGCGTGATAGGAAGAAGAGCGCCCGGACCATGACAAACTGCTGCCACAATACCGCCATCTTCATAGTGTTTTGCGGAAATCTTGGCAAAATCTTCGTTGCTCGCTAGGTCTGAAAGAAGACCAAAGCCACCCGGATAGAAGATCGCATCATAGTTGTCACCGTTGATTTGTGATACTGGAATCGTGTTGTTGATGCGGTTCTGGAAATCATCATCCGCCAAAATTTTCTCGTTGACTGCGTCGCCTTCGATGTCGGTTCCGTACAGTGGTGCTTGTCCACCTTTGATAGAGGCAATGTCGTAATCGAAGCCTGCACCTAGTAGCTCGCTAAGGGCATGAGTGAGCTCTGGCGCGTAAGTTCCGTTTGCTTGGTCAGTTTCACCAAGAGTCGCATGGTTCGTCACAATGATGAGTACTTTCTTCATGATGGTTTCCTTTTTGGCTTACGTGTATTTGTTGAACACCTTCATACTAATTGCTAAATAAATAAGTGATAATACGATTAATTGGCAAAACATTATTGCTATATAGCAAAGGTAAGTATGGACAGTTTTGAAGGCATCAATGAGTTTGTTACGGTTGCTGAGAGCTTAGGGTTTTCTGCAGCGGCAAAACAGTTAGGTTGCAGTACCAGTCATGTCAGTCGCCAAGTCACAAGATTAGAAGAGCGATTAGGTGTCGCTTTGTTAGCCCGTTCGACAAGAATGGTGAGTCTAACGGAAGCGGGGCAAGCGTATTATCAGCAGTGTAAAGAATTGGTGATTGGGCTTCAGCAAGCCAATGAACAGCTCACCACGCAGCAAACTCAGTTGAGTGGTACGTTACGCGTGAGTGCCGCTGGTGCGTTTTCTGAGAACCATGTAGCGCCTGCCTTGATGGCGTTTGCCAAGCAACATCCTAATCTCACGGTTGAAATTAACTTCAACACCAGCATGGTCAACTTTATTGAAGATGGTTTCGATTTTGCCATTCGTTACGGCAGGTTGAGTGATTCAGGCTTGGTTGCGAGAAAGCTGGTGGATCGTCCCATGGCAGCGGCAGCCAGTCAGCGTTATCTCGATGAACATGGTTTACCAACGCACCCAGAGCAACTCAAGCGTCATAGCTGCATTATTGCCAATAAGGACGTTTGGTTGTTTGAAAAAGACGGCAAGCCTTTAGATGGCGTAAAAGTGCAGGGCAGATGGAAGAGCAATAACGCACACACGGTCTTGCAAGCCTGTGCAGAAGGATTAGGTGTGGCGTACTTACCGAAGAGTAGTTTCAACGATGCTATTTCGTCTGGTCGTTTGGTGCCAATACTAGAGCCGTATTGGGGAAGCGGCAACAGCAGCTGGATTGTTTATCAGAATCGTCACTTTCTACCACTACGAGCGCGATTGGCTATCGACTTCTTGCTTGATCATTTTGTCGATTGGCAGGAGTAATGAGGCTCTGCCAATCGGTTTGTTTATCCATTTGTTAGATCGTCAACATACTAACGTATCTACATGTTTTGATAGCTTGGTCCGCCGCCACCTTCTGGTGCTTTCCACGTGATGTTTTGCGAAGGATCTTTGATGTCACAGGTTTTGCAATGCACACAGTTGGCGGCATTTATCTGAAACTTCAACTTATTGTTCACTTCCACCACTTCGTAAACCCCAGCGGGGCAATAGCGCTGACTTGGTTCGTCATACATACCTAAATTCACATCAATTGGAATGTGAGGGTAAGTCAGAACCAGGTGACAAGGTTGATTCTCTTCGTGCTGTGTTCCCGACAAAAATACCGACGAAGGCTTATCAAAACTGATTTCACCATCTGGTTTTGGGTATGCAATTGGGTGGCACTCTTGTTTAGGCTTTAACTGCTCATGATCGTGCGAATAGTCCTTGATAGACCAAGGTAACGGCTTCTTAACCAGTGGTTGCCACAGGTTGTGTTCAAAAGTCGAAAGAGCACCGCCAAGTATGCTGCCAAACTTATGAATGTTCGCGCCAAAGTTACGCGTTTCGGCGAGTTCGTCATACAACCATGATGATTCAAACAACGACTGGTAGTCTGGCTCAGAAGCTCCAGTTTGTCGGGCCGTATGTACCGCTTCTGCTGCAATGATTCCGGACTTCATTGCTGTGTGGCTGCCTTTAATTTTTGCGACGTTCAAAGTCCCCGCATCACAACCAATCAATAAACCGCCAGGGAATTGCTGTCTCGGCAGAGAGGAAAGCCCACCTTTCGCAATGGCTCTTGCGCCGTAAGCGATGCGCTGAGCACCTTTCAAATGTGGTTCAATAGCAGGATGGTGCTTAAAGCGTTGAAATTCGTCAAACGGACTCAAGTAAGGATTGCTGTAATTCAAGTCGACAATAAGCCCGACGGCGATTTGGTTGTTCTCCATGTGATAGAGAAAACCGCCGCCTGTAGTATTTGTTTCACTCAAGGGCCAGCCAGCGGAGTGGATAACACTGCCAGATACATCCTTACTGTCAGTGGGTAACTCCCATATCTCTTTTAGGCCAAGCGCGTAGTGCTGTGGTTGCTTTCCTGCGTCTAGGTCGAACCTTTGAATAAGTTCTTTACCCAGATGTCCGCGACAACCTTCAGCAAAAAGGGTGTATTTTGCCCTTAGCTCGATACCTGGTTCAAAGTTAGGTTTGGCCTGGCCGTTCTTATCTAGTCCCATATCGCTCGTGTTAATGCCTGTCACGGCGCCAGTCTGATCATAATTGATGCTTGCAGCGGCAAAGCCCGGAAAAACTTCCACCCCAAGATTTTCTGCTTGGTTAGCGAGCCAACGGCAAAGGTTGGCAAGGCTAATTACGTAATTATTCTCGCCATTTATCATTGGACGCGGTGTAAGGAAGTGGGGAACGCGAATATGGTTTTGTTCAGTAGTAAGATAAAGGAAATTATCTCGTTGAACCGAGGCTGCTAGCGGGGCCTCCATTTCTTTCCAATTGGGGAAAAGCTCATCTAAGGCACTAGTTTCAAAAACAGCGCCAGATAAAATATGTGCGCCCACTTCTGAGCCTTTTTCTACAACGCAAATTGAAAGTGCGTCACCTTCACTGTCTTGGCTGAGTTGAGCTAGCCGACAAGCGGCGCTTAAGCCTGCAGGTCCGGCCCCCACGATCACGACATCAAACTCCATGCATTCTCGTTCCATCTTTATGCTTCCTTTCTATTATCGTCATCTGCGTGACAGGTTTTGGTTTCTATACAGAAAACTATAGCTCAGTTGACGTTAACGTGAAGTGGACTAAGCTCAAGTAATGGATCTGACGTGTTATATGAGGCATGACCATGGAAGACCGACCATTAGCAACACTTGTGCTCGCAGAGCATGACAACCAATCGTTGGCTGTAGGGACGCTGTGTGCAATTAAAGCGGCATTTGAGATTAAGGATGATGATAAATCTCTTCCTGTTTCTGTGTTGCTTATTGGTTATCAGTGCCAATCAGTTTTGGATGAGTTGAATTGCGTTCAGGGTGTTGCAGAAATTATCTGGGTTGATGCGAAGGGATATGAACATGGATTAGCGGAAAATATCGCACCTTTGATCTCACAAGTAGCCAAAAACTACTCACACATTCTTTCTCCTGCCAGTACATTTGGTAAGAATGTGATGCCTCGTGTGGCGGCGTTGCTTAATGTTGGTCAACTTTCTGACGTGATGACAATCGAGTCTATCAATACGGTGATTCGTCCAATTTATGCTGGAAATGCATTGGCGAGAGTCACGTCGAATGATCTCTATAAAGTGATGACCATAAGAAGTACGGCTTTTGATGCCGCAGAGCTATCTGACACGCCAGTTGTCCCTAAGCTTACTCAAGTCGACACGGTGATTATCAATAAACTTAGTGAGTTTGTTTCGCAACAAACGCCAGAAAGTGAGCGACCAGAATTGCCAGCGGCTAGAGTAGTAGTGTCGGGTGGTCGTGCATTCGGGAGTAAAGAGAAGTTTGTTTTAGTAGAACAATTGGCTGACAAGCTAGGTGGAGCGGTAGGGGCGTCACGAGCGGCGGTCGATGCGGGCTATGTGTCTAATGACCATCAAGTTGGGCAAACCGGCAAAATTGTTGCACCGGAGTTATACATTGCCGTCGGAATTTCTGGCGCGATCCAGCATTTGGCGGGAATGAAAGATTCCAAGGTGATTGTTGCAATTAATAGCGACCCTGATGCGCCTATTTTTGACATTGCAGATTATGGATTGGTCGACGATTTGTTTGTGGTAATGCCTGAGCTGTTAGAGAAGCTGTAGATATAGTCTTGCTTCCTAAAACAAAAGGCTTCCGGACTGGAAGCCTTTATCATTTGATTTTTATAAGTTACTTTTCGCTCGGACGTTGCAGGTGCTCTGCAAGTACTTTCGTAAACCTTGCAGCTTCACCACCAGTACAAGCGCGATGATCAAACGTTACGGATAGCGGCATTGCTTTCACCGAAATTGCCTGACCATTTCTTATCACAACTCGGTCGAGTATTCGGCCCGCGCCTACAATAGCGACTTGTGGCGGTGTGACGACAGGTGTTGCGTAAATACCGGCAATCGCGCCGAAGTTGGAAAGCGTAATCGTCGCGTGCTGCAATTGCTCACGACCGATTTTTCTCTCTCTGATCCCTTCAACGGTTTGATCGAGCCAACGACGAACATCTTGTGGCTCGTATTCATCTGCGTGGCGCAAGACTGGCACGTACAATCCATGACGGCTATCTACTGCAATTCCTACATTGACCGTTGTGTGTACACAGCGTGTCATGGTTTCGGCATCAAACCAAGCGTTTAAAGCGGGCTCTTCTTGACACGCATGAACAATCGCTTGAACAAGGCGGATACTGATATCTTCGTTTGGCAGCCAATCTTCCAACAACGCTTCTTCCGTAATGGTTACGGCTGCAACATGTTCGTGCGATTCGGTCATAGACGACACCATGGTACGTCGAGCGCCTTTCAAAACTTCGGTGCCTGGACGCTGTTTTCCGGCTTCGTCGTAAATATCGGCATCTACGATAAGTCCGTTCGGGCCACTACCTGACACGAGGTTAAGATCCACCCCAAGTTTTTGTGCCAACAAGCGAGCCGAAGGCAGGGCGGTAACGAGGTTACTTTCTGTCGTGTTGTGGTTGCCACCAATCCAGAAATCATCAACGTTAACATGATGCGCTTGGTGAGAAACGCTACCGACGACGGTTGCGGCGTCAGCAGTGGCTTTTTTCTCTGCCGTTACTTCTCTCCCGGCACCTGTTTCATCAATCTCTAGCAGTAATGCACCAATATTGACGATTTCACCTTCCTCACCATGACGGCTGACCACACGGCCCGAATAGGGGGCAGGGACGTCTACCGTCGCTTTTGCTGTCTCTACGGTTAAGATCACTTGATCTAATTTAACCATGTCTCCGACATTAACGTGCCATTTGACAATTTCTGACTCAGCGAGACCTTCACCGAGATCGGGTAAATTAAACGTCTTCATTTCCAATCCTCCACGAGTTCGCGCGCCGCGGTCACAATGTCTTCTTCCTGAACCATGAAATAATCTTCGTTACGGTAATAAGGCATAATGGTGTCCATTCCAGTTACTCGTTTAGGTGGGGCTTTAAGTAAGCACATGGCGTGTTCAGCTGTTCGAGCTAATAGCTCAGATCCCACACCACAAGTTTTACTCGCTTCATGAACAACGAGTAAACGTCCAGTTTTTTCTAGTGAGCTGAAAATCGTCGCGGTATCAATTGGCTTAATACTCGCCAAATCAATCACCTCGACTTCAATTCCCTGACTAGACAAGGTTTGTGCGGCCTGAAGTGACTCTACGACGCATGCGCCCCAAGTAACGAGCGTGATATCTCGCCCCTTACGCAAGGTGAAGCAGGTATCGAGTGGGAGTGCTTCGCCGTTATCAACGACTTCAGATTTAACGGTGCGATATATGCGCTTCGGTTCGAAGAACATGACGGGATCATTGCTTCTAATTGCAGCGAGAAGTAAGCCGTATGCGCGTTGTGGAGAAGAAGGAATCACCACTTTAAATCCAGCAGTGTGAGCAAATAGCGCTTCCACGCTTTCTGAGTGGTGTTCCGGAGCGTGGATACCGCCGCCAAATGGCGCACGAAAAACCGCGGGACAAGTGAGCCGACCGCGAGTTCTGTTACGCATTCGAGCCGCGTGGCACATTAAGTGCTCCATCGCAGGAAAAACGAAACCTTGAAACTGAAATTCGGCGACAGGTCGTAATCCTTGCGTTGCCATACCGACCGCAACCCCGCCGATTAAGGCTTCAGCGAGTGGCGTATCGATGACTCGTTTAAGACCAAACTCTTGCTTGAGTCCAACAGTGGCACGAAATACACCACCATTATCGCCCACGTCTTCACCTAGTACGACAACATTGGGGTCTTGTTGCATTTCGTGGTGCAGGGCAAGGTTTACTGCTTCAACCAACGTTAGCTCAGCCATGTCTGCCTCCCTGCATTCTCATTGCCTTGTTGATGAGTTCATCTCTTTGTGCATGAAGCTCTTGAGGTAGCGATTCATACAAATAATCGAAACCGGTTTCTGGTGCTTGTGGCGGTAAGCTCAGATAGCGTTCAACAGCTAACTCTACTTGCTCTTTACAGTAATCTAGCCATTGCCGTTCTTGTTCGTCGCTCCAAGCGTCTTGATTAAGGAGGTACGTTTTAAGACGTGCGATAGGTTCGTATTGCCATGCAGTTTGAACATCATCTTCTTTACGATAACGAGTCGCATCATCGGCCGTAGTGTGGTCACTCAGTCGGTAACTCACCGCTTCGATGAGTGTTGCACCTTTCCCTTTTCTTGCTCTCTCAAGGGCGGTTTTAGTTGCATCATAAACGGCGACGACATCGTTACCATCGACAGTAATACCCGGTATACCTGCACCTTGCGCTTTTTCTGATAAGAAATCGGCGGCACATTGGAGACTACGCGGCACTGAAATTGCCCACTGGTTATTGTTTACGACGAAAACAAGTGGAATATTCCAAGTACCTGCGCAGTTTATTGACTCAAGAAAGTCCCCTTTGGATGTACCACCATCGCCGCACATGACTAGCGCAGCTTCATGGTTACCTTGAATTTTTAGCGCGGAAGCCACCCCGACAGCATGCGTACATTGCGTCGCTATGGGTACACAGTAGGGAAGGTCTCGGCTAGGAACCGGACTGCCCTCAGGAGCAAAATCACTCCCGCGCTCATCGCCCCCCCAGTATTGAAGGTTCTTTTCCATGCCAATGCCACGACACCACATCGCAGGCATATCGCGGTAGTAAGGGACAAAAACATCATCGGCTTTAAGTGCTCTGCCTACCGCAATGCCTATGGCTTCCGCGCCTAAGTGTGAGGGATAGGTCCCTAGCTTACCGGTGCGTTGCAAGGCAACTGCTTTGTTGTCGTAAGTGCGAGTTAATACCATATCTCGGTAAAACCCGACCAATGTTTCAGTGTCAGCCCAGTTGGGTAGTTGGCCGACTAGGTCCCCACGATGGTCGATAAACCGATGCATGGGTAATGCCTGAACGTTCATCTCAAGCTCCTTTTGACGCTGCGGGTCTTTTGGACTGCAGCTGTTCATACAAAACCAGAGTTTGTATGGGTACTCAAACTCTGATATCAGCGCAAAGGCCATACCTAAGGTTGCGTGTGCTTTCGATAGCGGTAGGCATCTGTTCGTCCCTTAAACTATTTGTCGATAACATCGCTGCGACTATTTCACCGCAAGATACAGAGAAAGGCTTTTCTGTATCTAACCCTCTAACTAAATCGTGGTATAGCCAGACACAATAAGTGTAAACAAATTGTTAAATTATGCTTCATTTTGACTTTCGCTCAGTAGTAAAGTTTTGCTTACACCCTGATTTTGCAGAGTAATATGCTGCCATTTTGTTGGTGGTATTTTTAAACTCGAATTTAATTACTGGTTAATGAAACATATTTGCAACAAAATTTGGCTGTAAAATTTGACAAAGTGAGTCATTATTAATGAATCAACTCAAACAGTTGCTATATGATGAATTGCAAATTTTTGTTGTGCTCGAAGCCTCGACCTTATGAGAATGCATAACTTCTTCCCAACTGAGTGGAATCAAGGTAGGGTGACGGCATTACAAATGTATACCCTCGGCAGTCCTTGAGCTTATCCAAAGTAGGTGGTGCTCAAGTGGAAGTGATTATGGAGAAGTTATGTACCACGCTCATGTTTATTTTCCCCTAAGAGAACAAGATAAAGCGCAAGCCTTGAACGAGATCATCCGTCAAGAGCGTCAAGATGTGCTGCGTGTGTTTCCATTAGTTGGAAGGTTAGTTGGCCCACACAAGATGCCGATGTTTGAAATTCACCTAGAATCATTGAGTGAAGAGTTCTTGGCGTGGCTTGATACGATTCGAGGCGATTTTTCTGTGCTTATTCACCCAGTAAGCGAAGAAGAGTTGCTCGATCACACAGAACGCGCGATTTGGTTGGGCAGAGAGATTGGTGTATTTGAAGAAAAGTTAGAGAAATAGTTGCTCCTCTTGCCCATGCATGGCCGCTTTGAATCCTTCTCTTCTCATTGCGGTCACAGCTTCTGCTTAACGCCTCATCTTCATTGATGGGTGCGGAATCCCTCTCTTACGCTTTGCTGTAGCTATTTTTGTGCTAAACCTAAAAGTAGGCTTTCGAACTTCACACAAAGCGTGAAAATGTCGCTGTTTAGTATGCCGTTGAATGAATTTTGGTGGTAATAAAATAATAAGTCTTTGATAAATCAAATAGGTATAGCAGGGAAGTGCAGTTTACGACCCCAACGCCATTGGCAGTGGCGCCGATAATTTCTGAGGGGGAAGGGTATGTTTTCAATACTCTTGGTTATACTTGCACTCTATATATTTTGGCTGTTGTTTCGCAACGGGCCTGAGTTTGCCGGGCGTACCGCCCAAAAAAAACGTGACTGGGTTGGGCCTACCGCCAACAAAGAAGAGTGGCGAGGATTTTGTACGGATGTATTTCAGCCGTTCAGTTCTCAAACGACTTTCTACGCCATTGCTTATTTTGCCAATTACGTAGCAGCAGCGAACGCAATATCTTGGTCAACGATATACGAAGGCGATTATCCGGTCATCATAAGCCGATTTGGTAGCTACTTCATTTTAAGCACGCATGATGCACTGGTCGTAGCTGGGTTTATTGCGCTTGCTTTCTTTATCATTAATTGGCAACTTGCCATGCGCTGCTCTGGTATTCTTAGCCAGTATCTAGTGCGGATTCTTATTATTAATCAAAAGCGCTTTGTCGCGATTAGCTTGGTGTTTTGCAGCTACTTTTCGTACCTACTGACGCTTGGTATATTCTGGTTGTTCCATGATGGGTATTCAATCTGGCATGGATTAATGCTTAGCCCCGTGTTCCTGTTGTTAGCTTTACTGGTAGCGGTTGTTGTGCCATCTGCAAAAAGAGAAAGTAGTGTACCTTAGATAGGTTTTCCACGTTAAATTACACTTGATTTTGGGATAGTAATTCTTATGCCATTAAGTTAGCATTGCCAGCTTTTTAACGGTCAAAAGGCCACTAATCAGTGGGACAGTGGGAGAAACAATGTTTATCGGCTTTGACTATGGTACTGCAAACTGTTCAGTGGCTAAAATGGAATCGGGTGATCCAGTACTGCTTAATCTAGAAGGAAACAGCCCTTTTATTCCTTCCACCCTTGCTGCACCGACTCGTGAATCGGTATCCGAGCATTTATTTCGCCATCGAGATATTAAACCATTAGATCAAGTTGGTGAGCAGGTTTTACGCCGGGCAATCAATTTAAACCGAGAAGAAAGTATTGACTTAGAATCCGACGACATCGCGTTTGGTCAGGCTGCACTTAATCTCTATTTGGAAGATCCTCGCGATATCTATTATGTGAAATCGCCGAAGTCTTTTCTTGGTGCATCTGGCTTGCGTGATGTGCAATTGGCTTTCTTCGAAGACCTTGTCTGCGCGATGATGGACAATATTAAGTCTCAAGCCGAAAACGATGCGCAGCAAAGTATTACCGATGCTGTGATCGGCAGACCAATTAACTTTCATGGGCGTGGCGGTGAAACGGCTAACATTCAGGCTGAACGCATTTTGTTGCGGGCAGCGAAACGTGCGGGCTTCCAAAATGTGGAGTTTCAGTTTGAGCCTGTCGCGGCGGGCCTAGAGTATGAAGCGACACTCAGCGAAGATAAAATCATTCTAGTAGTCGATATTGGCGGTGGTACAACGGACTGTTCGTTGATCCAAATGGGACCGTCTTGGCGCGGCAAAGCAGATAGGACCGCAAGCTTGTTAGCTCACAGTGGCCAGCGTGTCGGCGGGAATGATCTTGATATCGCGCTAGCATTTAAGCAGCTCATGTTCCCTTTTGGCATGGGAAGTAAAATGGAGTCAGGCATTGTGATGCCGACTACCCAATTCTGGAACCCGATAGCAATCAATAATGTAGAAGCGCAGAGTGACTTCTATTCGCGAGAGAACCTATCAGCGTTAAAGTTGCTTCAAAAGCAGGCTCAAGAGCCAGAAAAACTTGCTCGTTTGCTAGAGGGGTATCATGAGTCTTTAGGCTACAACATTGTTCGCCGTGCCGAAGAGGCAAAAGTGGCACTTTCAGAACAAGCTTCTTACCGAACTGGCATCAACTTACTATCAGAAACGATTGAAGTTGATGTACAACGTGACGAAATGATCGAAGCGATCCAGTCGCCAAAGAATAAAATGACGGCGTTGGTGACAGAAGCGGTAGAGCAAGCTGGAGTTAAACCCGATGCTATCTTTATGACTGGAGGTTCGGCACGCTCGCCAATCTTGCGCGATGCGGTGCAAACCGTACTGCCAAGTATTCCGGTTGTCAGTGGAAACTATTTTGGCTCAGTAACTGCCGGCTTAGCTCGTTGGGCTGAGGTTTGTTTCAAGTAGAAAGAAAGCCGATTAACCGTGGGTCTTTGTTGCCAAACTTATGATTTCATTTAGGCTTGCCAAGTGATGGTTGGATAACTTTGTCGAGAGGTTGAGTTTTAAGCGGGTAGGGAACCTTTTTAGGATCTTAAGTCTTTCAAGGTCATTCTGAATAGCGAGGAACGAGCGTGATTTAGAATCTCTTGCCCGAGCACGCTGTTATGATATATGACGCCGTTTCGCCAAGCGTTATTTATCACCATTGTTCTGAAGAGTCGAGTTAGGACCTGTTGGATAATGATTTTGACTAAGCTGAGATAAAAATGCCCGCTAAATCAGCGGGCACTTTTGTTTGCGTCATTAATGATGCATGTGTTTTTCCATGTGGCCTTGTTTCTCAACCGCCATTTCCACTTCAACCTTACCTGCGTTTTTAAAGGTTAATGTCATAGGGAAGCGGTCACCCTCTTTAAGAGTTTGTGTTGGATTGAAAATCATTAAATGGAAGCTGCCTGGCTTAAACAACACTGAGTCATTGGCTGGAACGCGCACTTCGTCAATCTTAATCATTTTCATCACACCATCTTCTTTCTTATGCGTGTGAATTTCGACATGCCCTGCGATTGGGCTTTCTGCTGCGATCAATGCATCTTCACTGTCACCGTGGTTGGTTAATTGAAAAAAACCACCGATAACAGGTGCGTTTGGTGGCGCTTCGCGGCTCCATGGATGGTCGATATGAATTTTTCCTGCTTCATAATCGTGCGCTAAACTCAGTGGGCTAGCGATGACAGCAATAAGCGCGATAGCGGCGGTTTTAAATGATTTAAGCATGTGTTTTTCCTTTTGAATGAATAGCTTCTCTGAATGGACAACAAACAGAGTCATCGTTATTTTTGAATAAAGTTGTCAATGATTAGATGCCTGTTAGGCAGGAAAAACACTCGGCGGAGAGTGCTTAGGCGCGATGTGTTTGTAAACGAACTTATCGCATTTTGAAAAATGATAAGTCGTCAGTGCATACTTTACTCGGCGCAGCCAATGGATGGTTGTCAGGTAAAGCCCAATCGCAACCAGAAGAAAGAATTGAACAGCTTGAAGAAGCGGACATTCAAACTGAAAGCCGTCGTGTAAGTTAAGATCTTGGATGAGCTTAGAAGAAGATTGAGCGTTAGCCTCAATCAACGTATTGATATCCACCCATTTGAAACCATCTGCGGTACACAGTAAAACCTTTTCACTTTGGACTTTGTTGAGCCAAGTTGTGCTGTGAACTTGTGTAGGATTAAGAGCGGCTGTGGACGCTAAATACAACTGAAACAACACCGCGATAATAACCGCAATAGCGTGCAAGCGATGGTGTTTGTGCTGTATTAGAGTGTTTTCCATACAATTAAGTGCTTATCTTCTTCGGCGCGGGATACTAACAAATTAACCAAACAATGTAATTATCAGTTTACTAAAAGGTGATGCAAGTGTGCATTATTTGTTTTATTGCCTATTTTTAACGCTTTAATGTTTTGATTCGGCAGACATTCACAACCTCCAATTCAACTTGTCAGTCTTGCCTAGTCGCTTTTGAAGATACCGAATTAATCTCTCTTATATGCCACTGAAGCTTCGGTTAGTGGGTGTCGTGGTGGTGTTTTTACGTGCTAGATTTGGCTGATATCGATTCAAAATGCCCACCGAATCTTCACTTGTTTTCCATTAACGGAATTATGACAGTAATTTAATAAAGGATACGGTATTCTGCGCTCCTTTGTACATGCCAGAAACGTCCGTCCTACTTAGTAGGAGGGGCGATTAATCTTAAGAAATTTCTCAAATGAAATACGAACAACAGATTGGATATCGATACCCTAAAGGTCGATTTGCCATGGTGAGTGTATACGCATTCACTGGTGCTGCGATTTTAGCATCGACTGTTTTTTCTCTATTGCTATTTTTGTCTATCGACGAAAATCCGATGATGCAAACCTTATTTGGTGGTTTAGCGATCATTTTTGAAGCGGGTAAATTTTACGCTTGGTATGAATACGGTGAGCGCCGAGCCCATCGCAACTACACAGGAGCAGCAACCGCTCTCGTGTTTTATTTAGTCTTAGCTGCGATTTCCATTGGCGGTAGTATTGGTGGCATTAATAGTGCAACCAATAGTGCACAAAGTCATATTTCGGTAGAGCAGGCGAAAGTGGAAGCGTTTAATCGTCAGATTGCGGCAATCGATAAGCAGATTGAGCTCAACAATATGGCAGCGCAGAAATACATCGAGATGGAGCGTATCGCGACTGGTGTAACTCGCATTCAGGATCAAAACAAAACCTTACGTGAAGAGCAGCAACGCTTGGCTATGGAGCGTGATAGTTTACCGCCGGTGACGCAAGGCTCAGTGATTGGTTTGATTGATAGCCTAGCCAACGCATTTGGTACCACCTCTCAACAAGCTCAGCTTGGCTTGGTTGTATTTCTTTCGATTCTTTTGGACTTCTTTGCTGCATTTTTTGTTGGCTTGATTGGTGAAGAGCAACGGTTCCGATATTTCTATCGCAGAAATGAGGGCATGATATTGAAAACAGTTCGCGATATAGACCCAGCGCCTGCAGGTTATCTTCCTCATATAAAAGAGGAAGAAGAGCAAGAAATACCAGCTGCGCCGGAGCCAGAAGAACCAAAGGAACCGAAAACCTTGTTAGAGCAAGTTAGCGATGCACTTAAAACGCATCAAATTACGTGCACCAAAAAAGCCGTTGCTAAACAGTTTAGGCTGTCTGCGGAAGAGGTAGACAAGGTATTTGAAGAATTGGCAGAGCTCGGTTTAGTGGGGAAAAAAGCCAACCACCATTATCATTGGATAGGTGAAGCAGAAACCGCATAATTGGTTATCTATTAGAGTTCGGAAAGAGCGTCAATCGGCGCTCTTTTTTTTGGGAGGGGGGAGTTTCGCTATTAAAGTTAACTACAAGAAAGCGTATCAATCTTTATTGAGCTTTTTGGTTACGTCTTTCACCGTTTTCTTCTCTTTTTCCGGTGTCATTGCATCAACAGCTTTACCCGCCATCCCTTCATCTGGCAATTTGTCTTTTCCTGCATCAACTGCGGTATCTTTCAGTGCCTCTTTAGGCGTACAGCGACCCCCAACACCAACCACGGCTTTTGTCGCAGCGGCTTTAGCTGCCTTTTCTGCATCGCAGTCAGGATCCATCACGCTAGCTAAGCTCGTGGCTGAACCAAAAAACAAGATTAACAAAATGAGGTTGCGTTTTTTCATAGTTGTCACCAATGTTGTGAAACATAGGTAAAGTGTAACGGAGAGAAAAGGCTTTGGCTGAGAATTTGTTGGTTTGAGCTTGGGAAGCAAAGTAAGGTAAAAAGAAAAAGTGCCATCGAAGTGACACTTTTTCTTAAGCGTAGAAGGGATTAGTTGTCGTAAACGTCTAACTCCACTTCACGGGCAATATTTTGGTCGTTAATGATCACACCTTCGACTTCGACACGAGCACCATTTAGGTTAAGTTCTTCAATGCCTTGGAAGCGTGTTTGTGCATCAATCACAACGGTGGTGTTACTTAGTACTTGATCAGCATCATTCTCACAATGCTCAATTTCAAACACTCTTGAATCAGCATCGTAGTTTGATACATAGCCTTCACATTCAAACTCTTTACCCCGCCATTGGTTGTCATTGTCAAACTCCGACCGCTCAAATTCGATGACGGTAGCTGTGCGTTTGCCATTTTTCATCACAGAGGTCACTTCTACTTCTTGACCTTGTTCTAGATTAGCTTTGCTACCATCCTCAAAGCGTGTTGCGTTATCAATGAAGAAGGCTCCTCGGTAGTTTAGAGAGAACTCACTATAATCCTTGGCAACCCAAGTCACGATACCTTCCACATCGCTGTCATTTTTTAGATCGTCGTAGTCTTCAACTTCTACCTCATTTGCCATGAAGATGCCGTTTTGCATTTCACCTTCTACTTCTACCCATTGGCCGATGCTAAGTTGGCTAATGTTGTCGTAAGATACGGTTATATTTGTACCAAGCTCAAACGTGCCAGCATTTTCATCGGTACTAGTAATGTGACCTTCCAGTTCGTAGTAGCTTCCAAGGGCTGGGTAATCGTTATCTACGTCGATTTCGACCACAGACAACACTCGATAGCCCGCATCCGCAGTCGGTAAGGATGACACCATCACCCAGTCGTTGATCTCTATATCATCACTTAAACCGTCAAACTGCAGCTCTATGCCGTTTACCGTGAATTTTTTCTTCACATGATCAATCGCTGTCACACGTCCAGTAATGGTTGGTTCAAGTGTGACTCGGACGCCATTGCCCGAAGCTTGCCGAATATCTGAACCCACGCGAACCACCATTTTGGGTTTTACATCGGCCAATTGCACTTGTGTGTCGTCATAAACCACCTCAGACACACGATACGTATGTCCATTGACGGTTAACGTGCTTTCTTCAGCGTTGACCGCTTCAACAGAGCCAATCGCTACACTTGGTTTCACTGCTGGTTGAGTTGGTGTGCTATCGCTATTGGTGCCACCACCTGAACCACCACAACCAGACAATGCCAAACCTACTACAGAAATAAGAGCGAGTTTTTTCATTGTATTAGCCTCAATTTACGAGCGAGTTTAGGAAATTGCCTGTATCTTATTGGGCATATCGTGAAGAGATCGTGAAGAAATTTGATTTTATGAAAATTTTAATTGTAGATGACAACCATAACGTCTCGGAGACGATTGCAGACTATCTTGAGCTCGAAGGCATGATTATCGATTGTGCGTTTCATGGAGAGGCTGCGATTAAGTTAATCGAGGAAAATCATTACGATGTAATCATCATGGATATCATGATGCCGAAGCTCGATGGCATCAGTACGGTACAGAAGCTTCGACAAGATAAGTTATGTGGAACGCCAATTCTCTTCCTAACGGCAAAAGATACGCTAGATGACAAAATCGCGGCTTTTAAAGCGGGGGGAGATGATTATTTAATGAAGCCATTTGCGATGGAAGAGCTCAGTTTGCGTGTTCATGCTTTGGCTAATCGTGGTCCAAGACAAGATATCGGAACGCTCAAATTTGCAGATATTTGTTTAGATGCGCGTACAGGAAAAGTAACGAGAAAAAACAAAGAAATTAAGCTGAGTCGAATTCAAACTAAAATTTTAAAATTGCTCCTCCAACGTGCTCCAGCAGCGGTCTCGCGCGCAGAAGTGATCGATAGTGTGTGGGGAGACGAACCACCTGGAAGTGATGCACTTCGTAGCCATATTTACGGTTTAAGAACCGCGCTAGACAAAGGTTTTGAAGAATCACGATTAGAGACTATTCATGGACAAGGTTACCGACTTAAAGCATAACGAATATCCAAGCATTTATCGCAAGATCCGTTGGGGTTTTGGGGTCATGACGTTTGTGATGTTTACTCTTTTTTGGTCGCTGATTTATGTGGCAGAAAACAAACTGGAAGTGCTGAGTTTACATCACTGGCTAGATACTGAAGCTGCGCTTTATAGTGAGAATTTCGAGAAACAGGGCTGGGATGCGCCATTGCCAAACGTATTGGAATTCAACTCATATTGGAGTGAAGCACCGACACCCGATTGGTTGCTCTCTTTTACTTCACCTGGTTTTTACGAATATCTGCTTGGTGAAGAAGACAAACACTTTGTTGTATTGAACCATCCCTCAGGGAAGGGGCTTATGTACATTGTGTTTCAAGATGACTCAGATGATTACTTGGACGAATACGAAAGCTCGCTGCATCAGTTTACGCTACTGCTCGGTGGCTTATTTTCATTTGTTATGGTCGGGTATGGCATTTATATGGTGCGAATATTGTCTCGACCACTAGCGCAAATCGAAGAAAAAATTAGCCAAATGTCACCGGATCAACCCGCTTTCCAAGTTGAAACTAAGTTCAGCGAAACACGCCAGATAGAGCAGACTTTGCTGGATAATAAGAACGATATCGCGGGCTATTTCAAACGAGAACAAGAATTTAGCCGTTTTGCATCGCATGAGTTGAGAACGCCAATCATGGTGATTAAAGGCTCAACAGACATTCTGACGCGTATTCCTGATCAACCTCGAGTTGCGCAAAAAGCCATCACGAGGATGCAGTCAGCTTGTGACGAGATGCGTGTACTGACAGAAGCGTTTCTCTTACTTGGTAAAGAGAAAATAGAGCCTCAGCATTACGGAGAGCATCAGCTTCTCACTTGTTTACAAAAACAGTTGGAAGAGCTAGCGCCTTTATTTGCCAAGCAAGATTCGAACTACGCTTTGCACGAACAACATAGTGGTGTCGTGAATGCACCGGAGAGTTTTGTGACCATTGTAATCAACAATCTGATTAAAAACGCTTTTAGCTATAGTGTGGGAGATATTGAAATTGAGTTGAAAGGTCATGCGCTTAAGATCCTAAACCGTCACGATGGCAACGAGACGTACAACGCTGGTTATGGTTGTGGGCTTGTTATCGTACAACGAATATGTGAACGGATGGGGTGGGCGTTAGTACTGGACGATGATGGTGTTCGATTTAGTGCAAAAGTGGAGTTCTGCTCTTAGCTTTGCGCGTATTGATTCAAGTGAGAATTAACGTTCTGGATTTTTCTTGTCGTACGCATCTAACCCGTAGTCAAACAAGAAAAAACTGGAATTTGAATTAGACTGAAGTTAGTGAAGCGGAAACTCGAGGAACCGTTATGCTCTCTTATCAGGTCAGCCGAAGTATTGAAATTAATAAGAATCAAAGTGAAATTATTGGCTATCTCAAGAACTTCAATAACTGGCCCAGCTGGTCACCATGGATCATTCTTGAACCAAGCTGCGAGCTGACATTCAGTGATAATCAGGGCCACGTTGGAGCTGGTTATCAATGGAATGGTCAGCGTATTGGGACTGGCGCGATTGTACTGGAAAGTACTCAAGAGCATCGATTAGATATGGAGCTACATTTCTTTCGCCCAATCAAGAGCCATGGAAAGGTGACTCTAATCGTGACGCCGTCACAAAATGGCTGTTTAGTCGAATGGCAAATGCAATCTCGCGTCCCTTGGTATCTGTTCTTTCTGAAAAGTATGTTTAAGTCGATGATAGAGATGGATTATCAACGTGGGTTACGCATGCTCAAAAGTAAGCTTGAAACCGGAAGAGTGCATTCAGACTTAGTCGAAATAGGTAACCGAACGTTGCCTCAAATTCATTACATTGGGATCAAGGGTGTGGCTAGCTTGCAGGAATTAGGTTCGGTAATTGAGAAGCATGTTCAGCAACTAGAACAGTTAATTAGTGACGAAACCCTATCCGTGAATGGTGAATTGTTTTGTTATTACCAGTCGATGGATATGCAGAAAGGTACATTCGAGTTTATCACTTGCTTTCCTCTTCATAACTCAGTACCAGCGCCTCAAGGGGCGGTTACCGGTACCATTCCTGAGAGTGAAACATTTGTCGTTGAACACCGAGGTGAATATCAGTTTTTGGGAAATGCATGGGCTTTAGCGATGAACTTGGTTCGTCAGAGTGGTATGAAAGTCAAAACCAGTCCTTTAGGAATCGAACGCTATCTGAATAGCCCGAAGGAAACCACGGAAGAAGAGCTAAGAACGGAAATTATTTTGTTTAAGAAATGACAGGCGCAGGCGAGTAGGGTGTTTAGGTATCATACTGGTTATGCGAAATGTTATTAAAGAATAATAGCCTATCTGTTCCTACCCATAAAAATGCCTCAGCAATCGCTGAGGCATGGTTTTACAGGCCAACTTCTCTTGTTAGAGAATTATTGTGCACGGTATTTACCGCTGTTTAGTTCTATTTTAGACGCTTTTACCCGGCTGTCTGCGTTTAGGTAGTCGCTAATACTTAGCAGATCTTGATCTTGAGATGCTTTTAACACCGCTGATTCCCCCTCTGCGAAGATAACTTCTAATTTTAACTCTTTGGCGACTGCTTTCGCTTCGTTAGGATTGTTTACGGTGATGTAAACCAGTCCAGTGGCTTTGGATACGTTACTAAACGCATTCTTAAACACCTCATCACCCGCTTGAAGTTTTACGTCTTCAGATAGGGTTCTAACAGTGCCAGTTTGCACTTTTCGATAGTCTTGGCCATTAATCTCAACCGCTTCTGATGGCACAAACAGTTCTGGTGCAGGCTGTTGAGAGAGCTGTTGCTCAGCGTATACACTCGACGTCATGATAACGAGAGCCAGCATAGAAAATGATTTGTATTTCATGTTATTGACTCCTTAGTGTCCAAATATGCGCATCGACCAGTTCTTAATAACACCGGGCTGAGCGTTGTTTGCCATCGGAACGTCATAGATGGTGGAAGAGTTGAAATATGCAATGTAAGAATAGACTTCATCGCCGTTCGTATCTATTGCTCGCAACGTCCATTCGCCTTTTGCATCTTCGCCATAAAATTGGTTAGACAACATTAATTGATCTTTGTAGCCAGTAATCGATGAATCAAGAGATTGACCAACAAGACCATTGCGCGGTGTTTGCAAAACGGAACGAGTCCCTGATGGCGAAATGAGCTCGATAGCTAAGTCGGGCAGACGAGCGTGGTCCAGTGTCAATGTCACTTGAACGGATTCTACTGTCAGCTCATCGGCAATGGCGATACTTGAAGAACCACCAACTAGACTTGCATCGGGTACACTTACTTCTGTAGCGTTATTAACCCATGGCGTAATGACTTGAGTTGGCAAAACACGATTCGTCATGCGAGCACGTTGCATCGCTTCATCTAAATCTACAGCGCCGAAGCCATAAAAAGTATGGAAATCTACGCCTGCTGCGTTTTTCTGCCAAGGGGCAATAGCCTCGTAGCTAACCTGTTCACCTTTATGGTTAGTAAATTCAAGCTGTACGCCTGGATGCGCTTTATCCGTTACTTTTGCTGTTTCCGCTAGTAAAGCACGTACATCACGAGCAGAAAGTGCGTGGTTGGTTGACATGATTGCCGCGATGGCACCCGATGTGTTTGGCGCAGCCGATGAGGTTCCGTTCATCGTACTGGTATAGTTACAGTTCGGATCGAGCTCCGTTCCGCCGTGTAACCCATTAATGCCAAGGCCATCACTGGTATTTTGCCCTTCTTCACAACCCATTAAATCAGTGGTGACCATAGCAGGGAAATCTTGCCCATATTCACCTGCTGGTGCTGCAACCCACACGTTCGACCCCACCGATGAGTAACTCGCTCTCGTACCATCCGCTCGCAATGCACTAGTGACTAGATTGAAGTAATTGGCGTTATCATAAGACTGAGCAGAGTTGTGCATCGGTAAGCCTTGATTGTCTCCACCAGCAAAGAAGTTACTTGGCAATACGAAGAATCGCCCTGCATTGAAATAACGGTAACCATTACCTGCTGACTTTACAAATACAGCACCTCGACCCCATGCGTTACTCTCGCTGACGTTTTTCATCACGTCCATTTCAAGTTTTAGCTGAGGGTCGCTTTCATCAAAAGTAATCGGGTTTATAGGGCTGAAACCGTAACTTTGGTTAAATACGCGAACATCGCGTGTTGCTGGGTCCATGCCATGGGAGATTAACCAGCCTTCTAATGTCTGGTTGGCTAACCAGTTAAAACCGATGAGGGAAGAGTGATAAGCGACACCGCGTCCGCCTTCACCGTTGTTGCCGACGGCGCTAATCAAACCGGCTACAGCAGTGCCATGACCATTAGTATCAACCGGATAACTTGGTGGGAATGAAGAGTCTTCGACGAAGTTTCTGCTACCTGTAACTATATTACCTGCAAGGTCGGGGTGATCGATCTGCACTCCAGAATCAATAACAGCAACTTTCACACCAACACCTGCAATCCCCATTGCCTGAGTGAGCTTAGTGTTTAAGTCGTTCCCAGCAACAGCAGGATTAGCCGCAAACGCAGTTTGCCCCGTGTTGTCTAAGTGCCATTGTTCAGAATAGAGTGGATCAAACGCCGAGACGGCAGGTGCAATGCCTACTGCCAACATAGCGGCAAATAGGCGATTAATGCGTATTTCCATTTTTGACCTCATGTCTTTGTTTGGAATTTTTTAGTTCCTGTTTCATATTCCGCTAACAGGAACAAACAAAGCTAACGACAAAGAATAAGGACGAAAACCATTTACAACTTGTTTACATTAAAAGTTCGATGGACAACATAAGTCTTTGTTAATTTACTGAAACTATGAAGTTTTTATATGTCGCATCGAACATGCATGAAAAGTGAAAAGCAGAAAATACGAGTGTACCGTCTGCTTCAAGAGGGGGGGTTATTTAGTTGGAGCGGGTTGAATAGTTGCCATTGGTTTCTTAGGTTCGGCTTTTTCCTTAGGCAGCACGTTATCAATCCACTTTTTAATGTACAACTTATCGAATTCTTTATCACACCACTTTTTGTTTAATCCACGTCGATTGAACTCAGCACCAATCGCCACTTTGGTTTGGTTAGTTGCACGGTTGTAGTAGAGAGTTTCACATAGTTGAGTGTTACTCATTTGCTGGGCATATACGTTGACACTGCTGCTGCGCATTCCCAGTTGAGATGCTTGCTGATTACTACACGCCATAAGAAATAGAGGCGCAAAAGTAATAATGATTAGATTTTTTTTCATGTGTGCTTTTTTATGATGTAGGGTGAATGACGAACTGGTTTCTACCAGCTTGCTTCGCATCATACAAAGCTTGGTCTGCCAAGAAAAACCATTGATCCCATTCTTGTTTAATTATTTGTGCCGACAGTTTGTCCACTGCTCCAAGGGAAATTGTCGCGTTTAATGGTTTAGAGTCAACCACCAATGGCGTGTTTTCAACAGTATATCTCAATCGCTCCAAAAACTTAGCGCAATCTTCAGCTCGCTGTACTTCGAATAATAGGACAAACTCTTCTCCACCCCAACGAATGAGTAGGTCACCAGAGCGAGTGGATTCATTAAATAGCGTGGCAATATGAGTCAGCATTTTATCGCCAATATCGTGTCCATATTGATCATTAAAGGTTTTAAAATGATCAACATCTAAAACTGCTAAGGCAAATGTTCTATCTGGGCTTCTACGAGCCATTTTGTCCAGCCAAATGTGAAGATAGCGACGGTTATGCAGTTGAGTTAACGGATCGGTAGTATTTTCTTGAGTGAGTGCTTTATTAATACGTCTAACGCGCAGTACGTAACGAAAACCAACGACACCAATTGCCGTAATAGCGATAAAGTAGAACATTTCTCGATAGCGCTGCGAACGCAGTTCAGACGCTTGTAGCGCATTTTTTGTTTCTAGCAATTTGAGTTCTTTCTGGGCTAACTTAGCTTCGAGATCAAACTTAATGTTAATCATCTCTTCACCATGAATATGATGAGAAAACTCAGCCTCCAGCTCTCTTAATTGGGTTAAATAATGAAAAGCGGCTTCATAGTCATTAAGAATTTGATGAGCGTTTACCAGTACCGAAAGCATATCAATACGCTGCCGCAGCTCTAATTCACTGGTTGACTTGGTTTGTTCTAGAACGTTAAGCGCTGTTGTAATAGCTTTATCGTATTGTTTGTTTGCGAGGTAAGCCTCTGCAAATGCCTCGTAACAAGACGTTTTTAGCATTTCTAGATTTTTTGGAATGGGCAGGTCTACGCAACGTTGTGCGACCATTAATGCATCATCAATTTTTCCTACCGAGCTCAACATTTGTGAAAAGCTGGATAAAGAGTGGTGCTTGACTGTGTCAGACCCCGTTTGCATTGAAAGTCGAATGGCTTCATTGAAATAATATTCCGCTTTTTTGTTATCTCCGAGGCTCGAGTGAACGATGCTAAGGTTTGCGTAGATAACCCCCATAAAAAAGCTATTATCGTATTGATATTCGCTCTCTAGGTAAGTGTCGAGAGCTTGCGTTAGGTAACTGTTGGCCCGAGCCCAATCTGATGCGTCGATGTAGACCGTCCCAATGTTGTTCAGTGTCATCGCGACTTGTATTTCAAATACTGTTTTTTCTAATAACTCATAGGCATTGCGATAATATTTTAGGCCACTGCGTAGTTGATTTCGAGATACTTCTAGATTGCCTAACCAGCGGTAAGCACGGCCTTCTAATGCTAGATAACCAAGATCACGGGCTGTAGAAACAACGTCATGGAGTAACAATTCTGCGTTCCAGTTATCGTCTTGCTCAATCATTGTTACAGCCTTATTGAGCTGTGCTTCAGCGACGACCCATTCCAAATGGTGCTTTTTACCGAATTCGATTAAATCGGGCATATCTTTCGGTAATGGAACGCCTTCGTAACGCTTAAGGTACTTTCGTGCAAAGTAATACAGAGCAAGAGACTCCGCTGATGCATTCTGTGGCGCATTTAACTCATCTTTTTGAATTGATCGCGGCTTACCCATCGAGCGAAAGTAGAGTTTTAACATGGGCTTGCTTTCTGCTGAAATGTGTTCTTCCAGATAAGCTTGCTTTTCGGTACTCGCCAGTACGTTGGTGGGATGCAAGAAAAGTCCAAGTGCAGTACAAAGTGCGCAAGCCAGTTTTTTAATTGAGAAGTGCATGAGCGTATTAATAAAATGTGATCTCTTAACCGAATACCAGTTAAGTCTACCATTTCTTGTTGGTTAAGTGCGGATGGATTCCCAGTGGCAAAGTGTTTTGGGAGTGAGATACGAGAAGGATCTCTATAATATTATGATTTATAAAACAAAATCTATTGAAAACTTATGCAATGATTAGGCGATGGTATAGATAAGGTAACGATGACAGGTAGGCGAGCATATTCGGTGGACTCAATCTAATGATTTAAGCCGCGGATTCATCGCTCAAAATCAGGGCGAAGTGTAAAAAATTACGTTTCTGTCATAAATATTTAATGTTTGTATGGGTTGTTAAAAAACTGGATATTAGACATAGTGTTATTAAGCCAATAAAAAATGGCTTTTATAATAAATAGGAGATTAACTATGCATAATGAAATGATTCAACCTTCGCACTTCGGCATTATCGGCCGTACCTGCATCGCTTCAGTACTTATGATTGCGGGTGTTTTCGCTCTTATTTAAGAGTCAAGGGTAACGATGATTACCTTTTAAAGAGTAAGAAAATTCAGGGAATCACCTTAACCTTGTGTAAGGTATTCCCCTGAAAATCCAAGCTAGTCTTTAGTTATTAGCTGAAGAAGCTAAAAATCAATGCACTTACCGCCACAATGCCTGCTGCTAGAACAAAGTAAGTAGAGACATTTCCTCGATATTGTTTCATCGCCTCGATTTTATACACCGCTAACATTGGCATAATAAATAAGATCATTGCAATAACAGGCCCTGACAATGCTTCCATCATACCAAGAATACTTGGGTTCATGATCGCGGCCGCCCAGATTGAGAAGAACAGTGCTGCCACGCTGATACGATCAACACGCTTCTCAGATAGGTTAAAATGCTTGTTAATTAAACCATTTAAGCTTTCACGCGCACCTAAAAAATGCCCAAGGAAAGATGAAGTGATAGCAACAAACGCTACTAAAGGACCAAGTGTTGCAATAAATGGATTATCGGTTGCGTTCGCTAAGTAAGACAATACGGATACGTTTTGTTCTTTTGCTTGAGCCAATTGTTCAGGTGACAGTGTTAGTACACAGGAAAATACAAAAATAAGAACAAAGGCAATCAGCATAATGCTAGTGCGACGAAGAATAACTTCGGATTTGGCATCTGCCTGCTTACCGTAATGGCGACGTTGTACATTTGCAAAGCTTGAAATTGCAGCTGCGTGACTAAACGAGAAAATCACTACAGGAACTGCTAACCACATAGTGCTAGCAAAAGCTGACGCTTCTGGCACATCCATGACAGGCATGGTCCAGTTCGGTATTAAGTAAAATGATAGAAAGGCAAGAATGACAACAAGTGGGAACACCATGATGGCAAAGGCCCGTAGCATTACTTTTTCACCCGCCATCATAATAGCAATTAGTGCAAACACTAGTACGCCAGAAAGCAAAGGTCTAGGTAAAGAAGCCATATCAGCCTGATTTACCATGAAGCTATCTACTGTGTTTGTTATTCCAACCCCATATATCAACAGGATCGGGAAGATCGAAAGAAAATACAGCAGTGAAATAGAACGACCTGCTTTTGCGCCGAAGTGCTCTTCCACTACATCAGTGAAGTCTGCGTTTTTGATCTTAGAAGATAGTACAAAACGAGCTAAGCCACGGTGCGCAAGATAGGTCATTGGAAAAGCAAGTACTGCCATCGCGACTAAAGGCCAAAAACCACCAATCCCAAGGTTAATTGGCAGAAACAGGATGCCTGCGCCAACGGCTGTTCCAAATAGGCTAAGAACCCAATGTGTATCATGTTTTGACCAAGCTGTGGTTGTGTTTATTTCACTAGGATTTAAGGCATTTCGAGATTCTTTCACTTTAAAACTCGCTTTTATAAAAATAATAATGCTGAAAATGGTAAAGGTTTTAGTGTTTATTATCACACGCGAAGCTTGGTGAATAATGCTGTGAATTTGGGGTGGTTGTAAATTATCCAACTATGAATTTTTCAATAAACCAGAATAAAGTTCTTAAATGTAATGCATTTAATGGTTATATGTATTGAAATTTTCATCTTGTGTGGTTTTTGATTTTGCGGTTAAAACTTAATCACGGATGTATGTTCTAAGTGAGTTAGGCCTAATTTTCAGGAAGAATATTACATTTCTTAAGCACTTAATTGAGATGTTTGTGTCCCGTCATTTAGATGAGATTTAGGTATACTGCTGCCATTCATGTTAAAGAAGGAGTCATTGAATGGACATCTTGTCTGCGCAAAAAGAGGACTTATTTGCCATATATAAGCTCGAAAATACTTTATTTGGAGAACACGCCTATCCTCAATTTTTCTTTCGGCAAGCTTTTGATTGTTGGGGAGAGAGTTTACTGGTAGCAAAAGAGGGAGAGCAGGTCGCAGGGTATATATTGCTAACGACTAGCACAAATGCACATCAATATTGGATCATGTCATTGGCCGTCGATATTCAACATAGAGGTAAAGGTATTGCGCGTTCCCTCCTAGAAAACGTTATTGCGCCGTTGAAGTTAGGCTCAAGCGTGAAATTGACTGTCGATCCTAAGAACCAACCTGCATTGTCTTTATACCTCTCCCTTGGCTTTAAAACGTTAGAAGAAGAAGCGCATTATTTTGGTGACGAAGAATCCAGGTTAGTCATGGAATTAGTAAAGTAATTCTGCACGATAATGACCGAAATTTGCACACAATCAGTGCGTAGCATTACGTTGCTATAATTGGTTTTAAGCTAACCTTTTGTATAGTAAAGGTTTTTAATCTTGGCACCTCACTTGCTTTACATAAACGTTCATCGATAACTCGATGCGCCGCTCTCAATAGCAGGCGAGAGCGGTATAGGGTATTACTTTTTGAAAATGTACTAACAGCGTTAAAGGCATTGCTGCCTCTCTCGATTCGGGAGAGGCTTTTTTTTGCTAGTAAGTTGGGCTGAATCGCACTGGAGGTGTTATGTCGCAAGGATGCAAAAAAACCACTTGTCCCTATTGTGGTGTTGGATGTGGTGTCGAGGTCAATGCGAAAGGAATCGTTGGGGATGCGTGTCATCCTGCAAATGCGGGCTCACTGTGCGTAAAGGGTGTCGCGTTGGCAGAGAGCTTGAATATGCCTTCGCGCTTGCTGTATCCAAAGCTTGTCACCAAGCAGCGACCTCAAGGGCAAGAAGTGCAATGGCAACAAGCCACGGATCTGATTGCAGAAAAGATTCATCAAGCGAAAGCAGAGTTTGGACCGGAATCCGTCGCGATGTACGTGTCAGGCCAGTTGTTGACGGAAGACTACTATGTCGCCAACAAACTCATGAAAGGCTATGTTGGCAGCGCAAACATCGATACGAACTCGCGTTTGTGTATGTCTTCGGCGGTTGCGGCTCATGTACGAGCATTTGGTGAAGATGTCGTTCCCGTCAATTACGACGATATTGATAAGACTGAGCTATTGATCATTTGCGGTGCTAATACCGCTTGGACGCACCCTGTTTTATTCCGACGTATTCAACAAGCGAGAGAAAACAATCCTAACCTCAAGCTGGTGGTCATTGACCCGCGTGAAACGGTCACCGCACAGCAAGCGGATTTGCATCTACCGATTAAAAACGATGGTGATGTGTCACTCTTCAATGGGCTGCTCAAGTTTCTTATTGAACAGCAATGCATTGATTCTGAATACATAAATTCTTATACCGACGGGTTTGATGCGCTTGCAGAAGAAGCTTCTGATTTACGTTACAGTGTCGCTAATCTAACGTCTTCCATTGGCATTTCAGAGGAAAAACTCACGACATTCTTCCAATGGTTTGCGCAAAGCCTAACCGCAATCACGCTGTTTTGCCAAGGGGTTAACCAAGCCGAAAATGGTGTCGATAAAGGCAATGCCATTATTAATGCACATTTGGCGACAGGTAAAATTGCTAAGTCAGGTTGCGGGCCATTTTCTATTACAGGTCAACCGAATGCGATGGGTGGACGAGAAGTGGGTGGTTTGGCAAATCAATTAGCGGTTCATCGTGCTTTTGACGCAGAGTCTATCAAGCAAGTGCAGGCGTTCTGGGATTCACCAGAAATTGCCACTCAGCCCGGTTTAAAAGCCGTTGAACTGTTTGAGGCGGTAGAACGTGGTGAGATTAAAGTTCTGTGGATCATGGCAACCAATCCTGTTGTCTCTTTGCCAGATAACCAATTGGTAAAACGAGCACTAGAGATTTGTCCGTTTGTGATTGTTTCCGATATCACAGCGGATTCGGATGTAGCGCATTACGCGGATCTGTTGCTGCCCGCCGCTGGTTGGGGTGAGAAGCAAGGCATGGTAACTAACTCTGAGCGTCGACTTTCTAGGCAGCGCCAGTTTCAAGCGCCTCCGGGTGAAGCAAAATCAGATTGGTCGGCGATAAGCCAAGTCGGGCAAGCTCTGTGTGCATTGGAAAAGACACAAAATGGTTTTGCGTTTACTTCAGAGCGGGCGGTATTCAGGGAATATGCGGCGATGACAGGCATGAATGCAGATTCGCCATTGAAGCTAGATCTTTCTCAACACTCGAACTTAACTGAGCAAGAATACGAAGAGTGGGTGCCGACACAATGGGGAGGAGAGCGTCCTTTTGCTGATGGCATCTATTCGCACCCAGATGGTAAAGCGCGTTTTGTCGTGACCAGTGAATCTCCAACGCGTTTAGAAAGAACAAAAGGCTGGTGGCTCAATACGGGTAGGCAACGCGACCAATGGCATACTATGACGCGCACAGGGCATATCGCACACCTTGCCGCCTCTGAGTTAGAACCAACCGTGTACATGAACACACTCTCTGCTACTCAAAATCGCTTAAAAGCAGGACAACTCACCAAGCTGTTCCAGCCTACTTCAAACACCAGTATTTATGCCAAAGTTGCCATTGATAAAGGTTTAGGTTTTCAGGAGCTGTTTATGTCAATGCACTGGGCGGGTCGATATGGCGGTGAAAGCAGCGTTAACGCGATAGTAAACAGCGCAAAAGACCCTATTTCCGGGCAGCCTGCATTTAAGTCGTCTTATGTTGAAGTGCAAGACGCAGCGGTCAAAACCTACGGTATGTTCATTGGTACACAGTTTGATTCCGGCAAGTTTCTCTACAGCGCATTTCAAGCAGAAAGCAATTTGGGCATTTGGCGCTTTGCACACGATAAGCGACCAAAGAAGCAGAGTTTTTGTCGAACGGAAAAGAGCCGCAGAATTACGATAGATATTGCCCAGGGTTGGCTCGCGGTGGATTACGACCTTGTTGGAGACGTTCGTATCATTCGCTCTGTTTTAGTGGTGTCTAGCGAACCGATTCAAACTGACTACACCAACTTTACTGGCTTGATTGGCAAGCCGATGGAGCTATCGCAACTGCTTACCATCACTCAATCGCAAAGCTCCGCCAAACTGGTTTGTAGTTGTTTCCGCGTCACCGATAAACAAATACATGACGCGATGGAGAAACAAGACTGCACTTCATTGACCCAACTTCAAAACAAACTCAAATGCGGCACTAACTGTGGCTCGTGCGTTTCTCAAATCAAACAAATGGTCGACAGCCATCAGCATCAAAAGGGCAAACAGCAAGCAAACCAGCAAAGTCTGGCTATTCAAATAAAGTAAGTCATAAAGAGGATAAGCACATGGAAGCGCCTTATCAAAAGTCTTGGTTTAAGAAAGGACAAGCGAGTCAGAAACAAGAACGCTCGTCTCGTTTTTCTAAGCATGACCAAGCAAGCAAACTGAACCAACTTTTAGAAGACCATTCAATAGACCTCGACGCGAACCACAAAGGTTTTGTCTCGATCGTCGGAGCAGGACCGCACGATCCAGACTTGCTAACCGTGAAGGCTGTGAAAGCGATTATGTCGGCAGAGGTTCTGCTGTACGACCGTTTGGTTAACAAAGATATTTTGGAGTTGGCTTCGCCACAAGCCGATTGGATTTACGTGGGTAAACGATGCGGACAACCTAGTATTGGTCAGGAAGAAATCTGTGATTTGATGGTGTCGCTCGCTCGACAAGGAAAGCGAGTTGTACGCTTAAAAGGGGGAGATCCATTCGTATTTGGCCGTGGAGGCGAAGAGGCCTTAGCACTCGTCAAACACTCAATTGCTTACGAAGTCATCCCCGGCATTACCGCTGCGATTGGGTGTTCTGCAAACAGCTTGATTCCGCTGACTCATCGTGGCGTTGCTCGTAGCGTTACCTTTGTGACGGGGCAAGTGGTAACAGGCGCATTTGAAGCGTGGAGCCAACTGATGCAAAGCGGACAAACGTTAGTCTTCTATATGGGGTTAGAAAAGTCATCGCAAATACAAACGGGTTTATTAGGTTCCGGTTTGAGAGCAGATTTCCCAGTCGCGATCATTACTCATGGTTGCAGCCCTCAGCAACAAGTGCACGTTACCCAACTCAATCAGCTCAATGATTTATCGATTACACTTAAAGGCGTGAGCCCAGCATTGATTGTGATGGGAGAAGTTGTCAAACTGCGCGAACAACTAATAGAAACCGTACAGTCAGTGACGGAATACGAGGGAATATGAGCAGCATTTTGGAATGTATTAGAACAGTCGGTCGTGGCGAACGTGGTAGAAAACCACTGAACTTTGACCAAGCGTTTCGAGTTATGGATGAATACCTAAACGGTGAGTGCGACGACGATCAGATGGCAATGCTATTGATGCTGATCCGTGTACAGAACGAAACTCAACAAGAAATCGCTGGCTTTGTGAAAGCATTCCAATCCCGCATGCCAGCTATTGGTGCAGACATTGACTGGCCATGTTATGCAGGCAAACGTGAAGCGGCAGGGCAGCCTTGGCACCTGTTGGCAGCGAAGATCCTCGCCGATAATGGTCATAAAGTGCTGATGCACGGCTATCACGACCGTCAATCTGGTCGTTTGCATGCGGAAGATTACCTCGATAAGTTTTCTATCAACAAAGCGGAATCAGCAGAAGACGCAAAGCGTGTGTTAGAAACACAAAACATTGTGTATCTGCCGTTGAGTTCGTTTGCACCCCAAGCAGAAACCATGATCGGTTGGAAGAATCGTTATGGGCTTAGAACGCCGATTAATACCGTGGTTCGAGCATTGAATCCGGGGCAGGCGACGGTTGGTATTCGTGGTAGCTTTCATCCCGGGTTCCAACAACTTCATGCTGAAGTCGAATTCGAGATTGGTCAAACCGCGCATGCCGTTGTTTCATTTAAAGGGCAATCTGGTGAGTCAGAATACAACCCGAAAGTAAGCCAAACCGTATGGTTAAGCCAAACAAGCGGTGTGACATCGCATTACTGGATGGAGCAAATGCTGTCTGAGGTGCCAATGCCTGCGAACTGCCCGTTTGGGACGTCAGAAGATGACATGAACCAAATGGCGAATACGGTTCTCGCTACCATGACAGTGGTCTTGTTTGCACAAATGCATGATCGAGAAAAAGCCTTTGAACGTGCCTTTAGTTATTGGCAGACGTACTGTCATTACGAGTAATTTTGAGTTGACTGGCTAAACCAAAGTATTGGTTTTAGACAAATCCACTCAAAACAAACAACGCAAAGTTGTTGAATCTGAATCCATTATCTATTGTTTGAAGAAGGTTAAAGATCCTAGCTCACCAGTGATGTGTTTCACCACCTTGCTCCGTATCAGAGAGGTGAAACTGCAGTTTTGACCTCAATTGCGTTCATTCTTTGCTTCGCTTTTGAGAATTAGAAATTCCCATATGGTAAGACACAGAGGACATGGATAATGGTTCTAAAGCATACCACTCCCACTAAAAAGGCTTCTCATCCTATCCCGCAAGAAGCCTTCGATTGGTACGATGAATACGCACACGGAAAGATCTCACGCCGCGAGTTCCTCAATCGACTCGGTGGGCTCGCAGTGCTGGGTTTTAGCATGACGGCACTGGTCGATGCGCTAACCCCGAATTACGCACTCGCAGAACAAGTTTCGTTTAACGATCCTGACATCAAAGCAACTTACGAAACCTTTCCATCTCCAAACGGGCATGGAGAAGGGCGCGGTTATTTGGTTATGCCACAGAAGAAGACCTTGAAATCGCCGACCGTGTTAGTTATTCATGAAAATCGCGGATTGAACCCTTATATCAAAGACGTGGCTAGGCGACTCGCCAAAGACGGTTTTATTGCTTTTGCTCCAGATGCGCTATACCCACTTGGTGGCTACCCGGGGAATGATGATGAGGGTCGCGCTATGCAGAAAGAGATGGACAGAGCCAAGATTGAACAAGACTTTATTGCAGCCGCTAACTTCCTCAAACAATACGAGGGTGGCAACGGTAAATTGGGCGCGGTCGGGTTCTGCTTCGGTGGATACATCGTCAATATGCTTGCAGCGGTAATGCCAGAAGAGCTTGATGCAGGTGTGCCTTTCTATGGAACACCTGCGGCGCAAGAGATCCAAAAGCAAGTCAAAGGACCGTTGATGATTCACTTTGCAGGGCTCGATAAGCGTGTTAACGACACATGGCCTGCTTATGAACAGCAATTGATTGCAACCGACGCACAGTATCAAGCGCTAATGTATGAGAACGTCAATCACGGTTTCCATAACGACTCAACAGCCCGCTATGCGCCAGAAGAAGCGGCGCACGCTTGGGAACGCACACTAGGATTCTTCCAACAACATCTCGCTTCCAGTTAATAACGCTTCAAGTTTAGTTGGCACAGTCCTTGTTATGTCTCTCTTAGTGAGTGAGATATAAACAAGGAATGTGCATGACTCAATCAACGTCAAAAACACCCATCATAGTATGCTGTGATAGCCTCCAAGAGCAGGCTCGATTATCGAGCTTATTGAGCAAAGATTACGACAACATCATGGGTTGCCAATTGGCACAACTAGAAACGCTTATGCAGCGAGAGCCGTCAGCAAGCGTTGTGGTTGGATGGCAGCAACCAACCGCAGAACTGCGTTTGATCGTCGATTTCTGCCGCAGAAAATCGGCACCACTTCTTATTGTCTTAAAGCAATTATCATCCAATGATATCAATCGTTTATCAGAAAAAATGGACTATGTGCTCATGCCGCACGATAGTGAGTTTGCGCTTCAGCCTTGGATTGAACATGCGACATTAGTGAGAGCGAAATTCGAAAGTATGCAATCGGAAATTGAATCGCTGACCCATAAGATCGAAGAGCGTAAGCTGGTGGAAAAAGCCAAAGGTCTGCTGATGAAGATGCACAGCGTTGATGAAGATCAGGCTTATAAAGCGCTTAGAAATTCAGCCATGCAATCGAGCCAAACGCTCGCACAAGTTGCCAAGAATTTGATAACTACTTTGGAGGTGCTTGATTAGTTGCTCTACCACTTTGGGGTTAGAGTGCATTTTCTAACGTGGTGCGTGTTGCACTATCAGCAAGCAATAATAGGGAATAGCAAACGGCAAGATATACTAATCTATTGTATTTACTGTGAAAAATAAGTTGGCACAGTAATTGGATTAGAAGAATTGGGTTTATTGTTGAATCGCTTATCTCAATTATCAACGGCGGTAATTGTAGACTTAGCAACGGCGCTACTGCTCTTCGGAGTAGTGGCGCTTTTTTTATGGGAGCAAACCAATGAAATGGAGTTCGATGCTGAAAGTGTCAGCAATTTCGTTATCGGTATTCACCACGGTCAGCGTAAAGGCAGAGTTAGGTGAGCCAGAAATTGAAGACCTGAAGTTTGGTTTTATTAAGTTAACCGATATGGCACCGCTGGCGGTTGCTTATGAGAAAGGCTTTTTTGAAGACGAAGGTTTGTACGTCACTTTAGAAGCGC
This sequence comes from Vibrio sp. Vb1127, assembly GCF_033338735.1. NCBI lineage: Bacteria > Pseudomonadati > Pseudomonadota > Gammaproteobacteria > Vibrionales > Vibrionaceae > Vibrio > Vibrio sp. Vb1127. Next base: position 201,796 of record NZ_JAWOTF010000007.1, read on the forward strand.
AAGCAAACTGGAAGGTGCTTTTAGACCGAGTCATCGATGGTGAGCTTGCTGGCGCGCACATGCTTGCTGGTCAGCCATTGGGCGCAACGATTGGTGTCGGCACAAAAGCAGAAGTGATTACCGCGTTCAGTATGGATTTGAACGGCAACGCAATTACGGTTTCCAATGACACTTGGGAGCAGATGAAGCAGTACATTCCAAAGCAACCAGATGGCAAACCAGTTCACCCAATCAAAGCGGATGCGCTGAAGCCTGTGGTCGACAGCTATCTGGATAAAGGCAAACCGTTCAACATGGGCATGGTGTTCCCTGTATCGACACACAACTATGAGTTGCGATACTGGTTAGCGGCAGGTGGGATTCATCCAGGTTTTTATGCCCCAGAATCAGGCGATAACAGTGGCCAGTTGGATGCTGACGTTCTTTTGAGTGTTACACCGCCACCACAAATGCCAGCCACAATGGAAGCGGGCACGATCAAAGGGTACTGCGTAGGCGAACCATGGAACCAACAAGCCGTATTCAAAGGTATTGGTACGCCAGTTGTGACCGATTACGAGATCTGGAAGAACAACCCAGAGAAAGTGTTTGGTGTTTCCAAAGCTTGGGCTGAGAAGTATCCAAACACGCACATTCGCGTAGTGAAAGCCTTGATTCGAGCGGCACATTGGTTGGATGAAAACGACAATGCCAACCGCCAAGAAGCAGTGAAGATGCTATCAAAAAGCGAGTACGTCGGAGCCGATGCCGAAGTTATCGCCAACTCAATGACCGGCACATTTGAATACGAGAAAGGCGACAAACGAGACGTGCCAGATTTCAACGTGTTCTTCCGTCATAACGCCACTTATCCGTATTACAGCGATGCGATTTGGTACCTGACCCAAATGCGTCGCTGGGGACAGATCTCAAGCGAGAAATCCGATGATTGGTACATGGATGTCGCAAAAGAGGTTTACCGTCCGGACATTTACCAACAAGCGGCTCAAGCACTGATTGAAGATGGTGTGTTGAGCAAAAAAGACTTCCCGGATTTTAGTGCTGAAGATGGTTTCCGTGCGCCACAAACACACTTTATCGACAACATCGTTTATGACGGCCGTGAGCCAAATAAATATCTGGAGAAGTTCTCTATCGGGCTTAAAGGAAAAGACAAGGTTTAACCATAACGATAAACGCCACAGGCGAGGGGGATTCGCTTGTGGCAACAAGGATGTAAATTTCTTAGGAGTGAGTATGTCTAGTAATGTCATTTCCCTTTTTCCTGCTAAGCAGGTAGTGAACCGAAGTCGGCTGGTGCTTTTGCCCGTCATTGGCTTGCTGATCTTTTTGGCAATGTGGCACTTAGCAGCGAGAGAAGTGCAAACTTCATTAGGTACGCTACCGGGACCTGTGCAAACTTTTCAGCAGTTCAGCAACCTTGTCGATGACCATTGGCAAGAGCGAGAAAAGGAACAAGCGTTTATCGAACGTCAGGAAAAACGTAATGCTGCGAAGTTAGCCAAGAATCCGGACGCGGAAGTGAAGATTCGTCCCTACACAGGTAAACCGACGTTCTTCGACCAAATCATAACAAGCTTAGTGACCGTAACTGCGGGCTTTTTGCTGGCGACGGTTATCGCGATTCCGCTTGGCATCGTGCTTGGTCTTAATCAAGGGCTGTATCAAGCGTTCAACCCAATCATTCAACTGCTCAAGCCCGTATCACCTTTAGCTTGGCTGCCTATCGTCACCATGGTGGTAAGTGCCACTTATGTGAGTGATGACCCGATGTTTGCTAAGTCGTTCATCAACTCTCTGATCACTGTAGCGCTGTGTAGCTTATGGCCGACGCTGATTAATACCGCAGTGGGTGTAACGAGCGTTGATAAAGACTTAATCAACGTAAGCAAAGTGCTCCAACTTTCGTGGTGGCAGCACATTCGCACCATCGTTTTACCTTCTGCCATTCCAATGATCTTCACCGGTTTACGTCTCTCTTTAGGTATCGCTTGGATGGTGTTGATTGCGGCAGAAATGCTCGCTCAGAACCCGGGGTTAGGCAAGTTCGTTTGGGATGAATTCCAGAACGGCAGTTCAGCATCATTGGGGCGCATCATGGTGGCTGTTATCACTATTGGTTTTATCGGTTTGATGCTCGATAGAGGCATGCTGCAACTTCAAAAGTGGCTGTCTTGGAATAAACAACAAGCGTTGAGATAAGGGAAAAGATCATGGAAAAAGCATTATTAGATCTAACGCGTTTAGGGATGCGATTCCCAACGCCAGATGGCGAGTTCATCGCGCTTAAGAACGTCGACTTACAAATCAATAAAGGCGAGTTTGTATCGCTGATTGGCCACTCTGGCTGTGGTAAATCAACGGTATTGAACTTAGTTGCGGGTCTGCACATGCCAACAGACGGCGGTGTGATCGTTGATGGACGAGAAGTAGCAGGACCGGGACCTGACCGCGCAGTCGTGTTCCAAAACCATTCATTGTTGCCTTGGCTCACCGTATATCAAAACGTTGAGCTCGCAGTAAAACAAATTGCCGGCAAAAAGGGCAAAGCGTGGATTCAGGAACAAGTGAATCACTACTTGGAGTTGATTCAAATGCAGCATGCCGCGCACAAAAAGCCGGATGAAATCTCGGGCGGTATGAAGCAGCGAGTCGGCATTGCGAGAGCACTGGCACTTCAACCGAAGGTTTTGCTGATGGATGAACCATTTGGCGCGTTGGATGCGTTAACCCGTGCGCATTTGCAGGATGCACTGATGAAGATTCAAGCCGAGCTAAACAACACCGTCATCATGATTACTCACGATGTGGATGAAGCAGTGCTGCTATCCGACAAAATCGTGATGATGACCAACGGACCGGCGGCAACTATTGGTGAAGTGTTGGAAGTGAATCTACCGCGTCCTCGCGAGCGTGTCGCACTGGCAGATGATGCGCAGTATCAGAAGTGTCGACAAGCAGTGCTGAAGTTCCTTTACGAGAAGCAATCCAAAGTCGAGATTCCTGCTTCGAAAGAAGACAAACCCAAAACCGCAGCGCAAACGGCATAAGGAGGCAGCGATGAACAGTCCTTTAACGATCCCAGTAAAGAACGCATTGAGCCACATCGTTGTGGTAGGCAACGGTATGGTCGGGCAACACCTTGTCGAGCAATTAGTGCAGAAAAACGCGCATTTGGAGCACCGAATTACCGTGATTGGTGCAGAGCGTTTTATCGCGTATGACCGTGTACAGTTGTCTTCTTTGTTCGCGGGTAAGTCTCATGATGATTTGATGCTGAGTAACCAAGAATGGTACGACATGCATGGCATCCAACTCGTACTTGGCAGCCAAGTAACTGGCATCGACAGAGAGCAAAAGCGCATTCTGCTTGATGGTGAAGATGTGCTGGGTTACGACCAACTCGTGCTCGCGACTGGCTCGTACCCATTTGTGCCGCCAATTGAAGGTAAAGAACGCGACAACGTGTTTGTCTACCGTACGCTTGATGACCTTTCACAAATCAAGAAGGCATGTGAAGGTGCAAGAACAGGTGCAGTGATTGGCGGTGGCTTATTGGGTTTAGAAGCGGCAAACGCACTCAAGCTATTGGGGTTAGAAACTCACGTTATTGAATTTGCTCCCCGCCTGATGCCCGTGCAGTTAGACGATGGTGCTGGCTTAGTGCTAAAAGAGAAGATTGAAGCACTAGGGCTAACCGTTCACACCTCAACGGGTACGGAACGAATCTGCGATGGTGAAACGGCTAAGCATCGTATGGTGTTTAAAGACAAAGATCCTCTCGAAGTGGATGTGATTGTCTTCTCCGCAGGCATTCGCCCTCAAGATGAGCTGGCAAAAATGGCTGAGCTGGAAGTAGGCGAGCGAGGCGGTATAGTGATTAACAACCAATGCCAAACCAGCGATGAGAATATTTATGCGATTGGCGAATGTGCTCTTTGGGAGCAGAAGATCTTTGGTTTAGTCGCACCCGGTTACACCATGGCGAGAACCACTGCCGATGTCCTGACTGGAATGCCAAGCGAAGGTTTTAAAGGTGCAGACATGAGCACTAAACTTAAGCTGCTTGGGGTAGATGTGGCGTCTATCGGCGATGCACAAATGCAAACCGAAGGCGCACAAGAAATGGTATTGCAAGATGCGGTTGCAGGCATCTACAAAAAGCTGGTGGTTGATGCGAGCGGCACCCAATTACTTGGTGCGATTCTCGTCGGTGATAACAGCGATTACGATGCGCTCTTACAGTGTTATTTGAACAAAACAGTCTTGCCAGACCACGCGGCGAATCTGCTATTTGATACCGGAATGCTGGATGGAGAGATGCCAGACAGCGCCATCATCTGTTCTTGTCACAACGTCACAAAAGGCGACTTAGTTGCCGAGATTCAAGCCGGCACTACCAACCTGACAGACCTTAAAGCCAACACCAAAGCCGGTACTGGCTGTGGTGGCTGTAGCAATATGGTGAAGTCGGTATTGGATACTCAATTGGCAGCCATGGGGGTAGAGGTTAACAACCACCTTTGTGAGCACTTTGAGCTCAGTCGCCAAGAGATGTTCCATATTTGCCAAGTGGAACAAATCAAAGACTTCGACACCTTAATTGCACTGCATGGCAAAGGGCATGGGTGTGATATTTGTAAGCCTACAGCGGCATCTGTGTTTGCTTCTTTGTGGAATGAACACATCATGGAGCCGCAGCATCAATCTCTGCAAGATTCTAATGATGCCTTTATGGCTAACCTGCAAAAAGATGGCTCTTACTCGATAGTGCCTCGTGTTCCGGGCGGTGAAATCACACCAGACAAACTTATCGTGCTAGGCGAAGTTGCTCAGCAATACGATCTGTACACCAAGATCACTGGCGGTCAGCGCGTGGATTTATTTGGTGCGCAGTTAGAACAGCTTCCTGAAATCTGGCAAACCTTAATTGATGCTGGTTTTGAAACAGGGCATGCCTACGGTAAATCGGTGCGCACCGTGAAATCTTGCGTCGGCTCTACTTGGTGTCGCTATGGTGTTGATGACTCGGTCGGATTAGCTATTGAGTTAGAGAACCGCTACAAAGGATTGCGAGCGCCCCATAAGCTTAAGTTTGCCGTATCGGGCTGTACTCGCGAGTGTGCAGAAGCGCAAAGTAAAGACATTGGGGTGATCGCCACCGAAAACGGCTGGAATCTATACGTTTGTGGTAATGGCGGCATGAGACCAAGACACGCTGATTTGTTTGCATCCGACTTATCTAAATCAGAGTTGATCACCATGATCGACCGGGTTTTGATGTTCTACGTCAGCACCGCTGATCGCTTACAGCGTACGTCCGTGTGGATGGAGAACATGGAAGGGGGCTTAGACTACCTTAAACAAGTGATTTTGGATGACTCTCTCAACCTATGTGACTCATTGGATGAGCAAATGGCACGAGTCGTAGATACCTATCAATGTGAGTGGAAGAGTACGTTGGATAATCCTCAAAAATTGCAACGCTTCCGTCCTTTCTTGAACAGCACGTCGGGCAGCAAAGTCTTGCCGTACCAACGTGTGCGCGGTCAGCGTATTCCAGTGAAACAGGAGGTGTAAATGGCAGCGTTAACCAAAGTGAAAGTGTGTCAGCTTGATGACTTGATGCCGTTTATCGGTGCCACTGTATTGATTGAAGGTGAGCATGTCGCGTTATTCTATATTCCTGATAGTGGTGTTTATGCCGTTCAAGATTGGGACCCAATTGGTAAGGCTTATGTGATGAGTCGAGGGATTGTCGGTGATATCGATGGTGAGATGTGTGTTGCATCACCACTGTATAAACAGCACTTCAGTTTAAAGAGTGGGCAATGTTTGGAAGACGATGCGCACTGTCTAAAAACGTGGCAAGTAATAGTCGACGATAATCAGGTTTGTTACTTAGTCGAAGAATGACCCTCGAAACTAGCTTGCTCGATATGAGTAAATTCTTAGCGTAAGAGATGAGCGAATAAAGCTCCAGAGCCACCACAGTATGGTTCTGGAGCTTTTTGCTATTTGGAAGGATTCACTTGTAGTTCGGTATAGCCAGTCGAGTCGTCCATCGCTCTAGTGAACTCAAGTTCTGAGTAAGAATGGATGATCAATTCTGCGGTAGTATCAATCACTGTGCCTTCCAACAAATGCCCACCCCAAACTCGTCCTTCACGATCAGACACCGAGATATGAACGTGTTGATGTTCAGCCGTTAGGGTTCCCATCACAGAGACAATTTCAAATGGCTCTTGTTTGGTTAACGTACTCTCTGCACCTGCCAAACGAAGGTTGAGGTCAGAGATACAGCCAACGCATGAGGCAATCGAGCCTGCTTTGATACCATGCTGCTCGACCAATTTCGCTAGGCTCAGCTTTAAGTCCATGCCTTTGGTAAGACGTACTGCTATCACTTCAATCGACATGTCACTTCCTAATCAAAACCAGCAAGCAGGAAAGCGCGGTATCCAAGTCGGCATAACGTTTGGCTTTGCCAAGTACGCGCATGCCTTGCATGTTGTTGAGAACAAAACGAGCAAGCTCTTCTGGTTTCAGCGTTTTCGGCACTAAGGTTTCTTTTTGTGCATTGGTCAGCGCATCCGCAATGATGTCGATAAGATGGTCAAACAAAAAATGCCCTTTGCGCAGTACATCATCGTCTTCACCAGCGTGCTCAATCAACGCATTTTGGATAAAGCACCCACAGTTGCGTTTGCGTTGCAGCTCAGCAAAAGATTTAAGGAACGATTCCAACTCAGGTAAAGACGCGTCGTCTTTTTCCAAATCATTGAGTGACGGTAGCGAGACCTTTTTTAAGTAAGTATCGAGCGCTTCGTAGTAGAGCTGTTGCTTGTCACCATAGGTGTTGTAAAGACTGAAGCGGTTGATGTTCAGTTCGTCGGTGAGATCCGAGATAGACGTATTCGCAAAGCCCTTGCGCCAAAACACATCCATAGCCACGAGAAGCTTTTCATCTCGGTCGAAGTTGGCTTTTCTTGCCATAAATTACCTGCCTGGGTCTGCTTATCGGGTAATTAAATTGCTTTGGAGGGATGGTACAGAGAACCTCTAGCGTTCGAACTGAACCAATATGATGAATACCCATCTATGCTTGGGTATCAGCCTCCAAATTCATGTGAACTCACAAACGGCATCAAAAATCTCGCTCAGCAAACAGACCCACAACTGTTTGAAAATTTTTGATAGTGAAGTTCTTGACTGATCGTTTATAAACTGGCTACAGTATATCCTAACCAATCGGTTAGAAAAAGATAAAAGGATGTGAAATGAAGCTCTATGAAACCGCAATGACTCCAAGTTGTAAGCGAGTTAGCATTTTTCTAAAGGAAATCGGTGGCGAGGTTGAGCGAATTGCGCTGAACGTTCGTGAGGGCGATAACCTATCTGAACCGTTTAAATCGAAAAGCGTGAACGGCAAAGTGCCTTTACTGGAACTGGATGACGGCACGACGATCTGTGAAAGCGTGGCAATTTGTCGCTACCTAGATGAAGCGTTTGAAAATGATCTGGCGCTGTTTGGTGCAAACCAGCTCGAACGTGCTCAGGTGGAAATGTGGCATCGTGTGGTGGAGTTCCAAGGACTAAATGCGGCATTTCAGGCGTTTCGAAACATGACCGGAGTTTATGGAGACAGAGAACGTTGCGTTGAAGCATGGGGCGAAGAATCAAAACAACGCGTCTATGAATTTCTGCCTGTCTTAGACAAGCGGCTTGAACATAATGATTTTATCGCCGTAGACCATTTTACTATCGTCGATATAACAGGCTTTATTTTGATCAGTTTCGCAATTAAAGGCCTAGAAATTGATGTGCTATCGACGTCGCCAAACATTGCTCGATGGTATAACCAAATTTTAGCTAGACCTGCATTTCAGAGTTAATGTATTGCAGCGAGTGGATGATAGCTCGCTGCTACCACCTTACCGATTCTTAACTCAGCAGGATATTCAAATTTTTTCAGATTTTTCTTATTTTTTCTCCTATCGCCTATAATTGGAAAACAACCTCAATTTGCTTCGTTGCGTTTTAGAGCCTTGAGCTCTTGGTCCGTAGACGCTCTCTTTCATCATGGAAAGTCTAATAATAGACAAGGAGAGGTCATGAGTATTCAAGTGAAAACTATCAATAATATTCTAATAGCCCTGTTAATGGTTTCGGTTTTTGGTCTATTCGCACTGTACCTCAATTACATACAGCAGAATGAACAGATTGAAAGGCTGCAAAGTCAGTTAATCGAAAAAGAGCATCAGATACTAATTTCTAATGAAGCGTTGTCTTACACTCGATATCAACACCAATTATTAGCCGAAGACTACAGCCGTTTTAGAAATGAGCAGTCAGTGACTAGTGTTTTGCGTTAGCCAGTATAGCAACCGTATTAAGGAGGAAGATGAAACCCATTCTTTTGGTCGATGACAGTAAAACAGTACTGCTTTACATCAGCAGTGCATTGGAAAAGCAAGGCTATGAAGTGGTTGCAGTTGAAGACGGAAGAGCGGCGCTTGAAGTGCTAACCCACCGCCCTGATATTCAGTTTGTGCTGAGCGATTTAATGATGCCTAGAATTAATGGTATTGAATTGTGTCGCCAATTAAAATCTAAAGTTAGCGAACGTTACATTTTCTTTGTTCTACTGTCTTCTAGAAATGACCAAAGTTCGATCGTGAAAGGCATTGATGCTGGCGCAGATGATTTCGTAGATAAGAAGACGTCTGTAGAGGAACTTCAGGCCAGAATCCGTGCGGGGTTTCGTACTTTAGAACTGCACAACAAACTCGTTGAGAGAAATAAAGAGCTAGATGCGGCCTATCAAACAATCCACCAAGACCTACAGTCTGCTAGTCATCTGATGGAGCAACTACTCCCTGCTGAATCAACTATTCAGAATGTAAATTTTAACTATGTCTACAAACCATGCTCCCAGATTGGTGGTGATATGTTGGGGTATTTGGAGCTCGATGAACAACATGTTGCGTTTTATGTATTTGATGTTTCTGGTCATGGTATTTCTTCAGCTTTGATGGCTTTTTCTATTCAACAGACGCTATCTCAAAGTCAGGGGCCTGATTCGATCACGATGGAGTTGAGAGATGACGGCTATTGCGCAAGTGAGCCAGCATCTGTGATTGAACGGCTAAATCGGCGTTATCAGCAAACTAGAAACAGTCAACTTTACTTTACTATGGCTTACGCCATTCTTAACACAAAATCAGGGCTACTTAGCTATTGCACGGCTGGCCACCCCAGGATCTTAGTTTGGCGAGCGAGTACGAAAACGATGGAACAGATAGGTGACGATAACTTTATCGTTGGTGCAATGCAGCCGATGGAATATATCGGTAACCAAATTAGTCTAGATGAAGGCGATGCATTGTGGCTTTATTCGGATGGTTTGATTGAAGCGAGGCAGGGTGAGGAGATGTTTTCACTACAACGATTGGCATCGAGTATAAAAGCTGTTTGCACGCTGCCAGTTGAAGAGCAAGTGGGAGAGGTCTTTAAAAAAGTACAATCTTGGCACAACGAAGATGAGTTTGATGATGATGCCAGCCTTTTACAGGTAAAATGGCATGGTGAGAGGCTCGATTTTAAGGAAAAGAATGTCAAAGAGCGAATTTAAACGAACTTACGGGAGCTCCCTTACTCACTCACGAAGTGCGAGCAAAGACGTTGTTCGGTTTTTGATGGGTCATCAAATCCCCTTAAATGCAATTCAATCATTGGAGCTTTGTGTCGTTGAGCTCATGAATAACGCTTATATTCATTCTTACAGTGAAATAGAAGGTCAGCCAATTGAAGTGGAGTGTAGGGTTGGGGATGACCAAGTGTCCGGTTTCGTGGAACTTAGAGTCTCTGATTGCGGAGCGCCGATCAATGAAAAGACGTTCATCCAACATAAAAATAAACAGATTGAGGCACCTAACTTAATGGATGACGATAGTTGGTCCTCCTCTGGTCGCGGACTGATGTTAGTCGCTCAATTATCTGACCTGTTTAAATTGGAAAAAGGTTTCGAAAACAATACGTTTGTTGTAGTGAAAAGGAATTGGGAGAGAAACTAACAACCAAGCAAAGTCGATTTGCTTCACTTGGTCCCTAGCGTTAATCTGACGGTGGCGTTGTATATCATTGTTATTTTGTATTCGTTGTTGGTGCTGGTGATAGTAACGCCTCCAACTCTTCTGGTGTTAGGATATCACTGATGTTTAACATATTACTTTCATCATCTAGCGCCATCTTTGTACGGCTAAGTAAGTACCTTTTTTGAGTTGGTGTTAGGTCTTTGAGAGACTCAATCAACTCCCTGAAATTGCTATTATTCATTGCCATATTTCCCCCAGTTAAGCCTTGAATTTCTTTATTGCATATTCTTCAAGTAAGCGAAGATTTGTTGATTAATTGCAGCTAGCTCTTTAGTAACTATAGCTATATCTGAGCTATCTGGCGCTGTATCGTTTCTGGTTTTTTCTTCTATTCTTTGAAACGCAATGACCGCGGTGTCTTCTCCGAAACTCTCTAGAATGCCTTTTAAACTATGAGCTAATAGATAGAGTTCTGACCAACATCTGCTTGCATATAGCTCATCTATACGCTCTATATCATTCGTGTGATCTTCAAGGTATGTAGAAAAAACAGTGACGATCAGATCTACGTCGTTATCCATGTATGTATTGAGAACATCAAAATTAATCATGTATACCCCTATTAAACGTTGAGGTAGAGGAATGTTTCGGATAATGAAGGCTTAGCCGAAGGTATGAATGGCATAACCAGTATTTGAGCAGAAATAGTTTGCTTGTCGCTTGAGATAAACTTACAAAAAGAAAGTCATTGTTAAAGATATTTTGACTTATATCCAAACGGCAATGGTCGAAATGTAGGGATGAAAAAACTTCAACTCGCGTGTTTTTAACACAAGTAGCAAAGGGGACGTTTCCAAGTAAAACGCCGAGTCGGTAAGTGTCTTGCAGTCCTAGTTTAAGGCTATCGTTACATACGGACGCCAGACGTTCGCCAACTTTGACTATTCCTTCAGTCAAGGCTAACTCTCCTCATTAAGTACAAATATAAATTAGCAATCTAGTTGCATATTGGCAAGTAATCTGCGGCAAAAAAGGGACTCGCGTCCCTTTTGTATTACTAGCTTTGCTTAGAGTCCTGTTCTATTTGCTTCATAAGCTCGTTGGCTTTCTGCATAGCGCGTCTTGCGCTTGAAGTCCTTCGTTTATTAAGTAATATATCGGAGAAGCGTAAGTATTTATCAGCAGTTTTGAATCTTAAATCGTTAACATCCTGAAAACCAATAGGAAAGTTTTTCGAGAACAGATCCACATCCTTCACCAAGTTATCGAGATGAGTTGTCGTCCTTGCCTTTTCTAGGCGAGAATAAAAGTTTTCAAACTCTTCTTGGAACAGGATTCTAGCGGCATCTTCTGGAAACGGTAGAGGGCTGTTGGAATCTAGCGCTGTCTCATATAATTTCATTTCAAGCACTGCATCTTTCATCGCATTACTTATCTGTAAGTTCTCTTGATGCTCTTCTACGTTTGAAAAGAAGGTGTTCCCAACCTTAATAAGAGCAACAAGTGCAGCTGCGTCTTTCTTTTTGAGTGCTTCAGTGAGGTGCTGACCGAAAACATCGCTAGATAACGAACTTGGCGTGAAAGGATAACCTTGATGAATCTGATTTAACTCATCCTTGAGCTCATAGATGGATTTATTGCCGTCTTCTTTACTGTACCGAGACTTTTCAAGTTGACTGTTGATTTGCCTTGCTATCGAAAGTAACGTGGAGTGCTTGCTTGACTGAATATCTAAGGCAAGAACTTCTATTTTATGTGAGTCAGGGTAGTAGGTTTTTGCTTTATCAAGTATGGACTCAATTTCATCATAATTCGGGTAGTTGTTGGCATCAGAATTCAAAACCTGATCAATTTCAGATTCAAACTCGCTGAGAATATAGGTCTTGTGTAAGCGTAATAAGCCAGCCTTAACGACTGGATGTAAGCTTTTTTCACTATCAATCAGTGCCAAACTTTTTTCTGCTGGCGTATCAAGCTGCCACTCTTGTCCGGCAATTTGATCATTTTGCTTGCTAATAACGGTTTCCAAAGTGGCGATGGTTTCTTGTTGCTGCTGATAACCAAATACAATGCCGCTAACTAATAATATACTCGCTGCCGCGCCGCTAGCAATAGGCCAATAGCGCATATTCAATTTGCGTTTCAACTGCTCAGGGGTCAGCTCGTACGGAATGATGCCAGTTGAAAATACGCTTGAAAATATTGGCCACTTAGATGCAGGCATGTTAGTTGGTTTAGAGACCTTGATCTTCTTTTTGAGAGCTTCATTAACTGGAGTTCTTGCGTAAGGGTGTTTGCAACTCAATAACTCGTAAGCAATACAAAATAGAGCAAACATATCGTCGCTTAAGTTCGGTTCCTTACCGGATAACAGGTTGAGTGATGCATAGTTGGGAGTATAACCAAGCGTTTCAACATTTTCGGATTTACGTTTAGCCGCATATTGATCCTGCTTTAATTGATGAGTTTTAGATACACCAAAATCAAGCAGCTTAACGTTACCCTCAGACGTTAAAATCACATTAGCGGGCTTTAGGTCGGCGTGCACTACACCAAGAGAGTGAGCATATGAGAGTGCATCGAGTACCTGATTTAGGATTGATAAAGTTGCATTAAACTTCAGCCCATGGGGCCTAGAACGCTGTATTAAACTCTCTAATGTTTCTCCGTTAATATACTCCATAACTAAAAAGTATATTTCGCCATCAACACCAAAATCAAAAACCCTAATGATATTAGGGTGGCTTAACCTTTGAGTTTGTTGAGCTTCACGTATTAACATGCGTGCAGTCTCTGGTTGAGAAGCAAACTCTTTCTGTAATATTTTTAACGCAACGTAGGGTGTTTCTGAACCTGAAGATTCAAGAATCTTATCTTTAGCTAAGTAAACATCGCAAAGCCCACCATGCCCAATAACCGACTCAATTTCATACCGATTTTTAACGGTCGTTCCTATTAAGCTTTCGTTAATAACATCTTTGTTATTATTTAATGAGTCATCTTTATTGTTTTTTTTCTTATTAACTAACGGAGTGTTTTCTTTTTGAGACAGTTTTGTATTTGTTTCATTTTTATTTTTAACGGAGGTTTCATTATTAGTGAGTTTAGTTGTTTTAATTGCATTGTCTCGTTTTTGAGTCTTTACAATTTTAGTTTTATCTCCGCTTTCTTCGTTATTTATAGAATTGTTTTTATTACTGTCTTCCATCACAAGAACTCCGTATAAATGATGGGGGAATATATACCTTTCTGCTCAATGAAAAGTCATTATGTTAGAATTTCTCGGCCAAACTAACATTCGTTTTTTTATTGATGAAAGTCTAAGTGTCAAAAATTTGAACTTGGTTGGATAATTAAAATTGTTGAACAATACGTGATTGCTTTGATAAAAAAATGATTCATTATTCCGTGCATGATTTTCAATGGCAGTATTAAGGTTTTTATTAATCTTACTGTTAATAAGAAAGCAGTTAATAATAAAATTAAAAATAATATCTAGCAGGTCTTTGGCGAGGTTTACATGAAGTTGGTTTTAACCATAACAAGTTTTCACAAATTTACTCCAGAGATTGAGAGTGAGTTCGTGTTTGAATCAAGTGATGAACATGCCAAGGTTACATTTGGTAGGTCTGAACAATGTGATTGGACACTACCAGATCCTGAAAGAGTGGTATCCGGAACCCACGGAGAACTGATTAAGTTTGGTGACAAATACTTGATAAAAGACCTCTCAACGAATGGTACTTTTGTAAATAATGCTGTAACTCCTGTGGGTCAAGGAAATGAAATAGCACTAAGCAATGACGATATGGTTAGCTTAGGGGATTATCAAATTTCAGTTTCTGTTCAAACAGATACAGATGTATTCAGCCTTGAGACAAGTAAAAGTCTTTCTAGCGCCCCCCCTGAAGTAGTCTCAAGTCCATCGGAAGAGGAATTTGTTGACCTAGGCCTTAGTGCTAGTGAACTCTTAAACGAAAGTGTTCCTTCTGACTTTCAGCTAGATATTGGTTTAGTCGATGATTTTATTGATATCCCAAAGCCCGAAAAACAGAGCACCGTATCTGAAACTTTACCGAAAGTTAACCGACAATCAGAACACCTATCGACTCCCAACTTTGATACCAATGGGGGTGAACTTGCGGCTTTTGTTAGAGGGGTGGGTATAGATCCAATGATGATTCCCAGCGATAACCGAGAGGAATGGTTTGAACAACTGGGGGAGTCATTTTCTTTGATGCTAGTTGGTTTAATGGAAACACTGCATAACAGAGCAGTGTTTAAGCAAACAAATCGACTTAGTCATACCGCATTTCGTAAGTCAGAAAATAACCCTTTAAAGTTTTCTGCAAACTTAGAAGATGCGATTCATAACTTATATAACCGTCAAACGGCTAGCTTCTTAAAGCCAAATGCAGCCATTAAAGAAGCATTTAATGACATCGAAAGTCATGAGCAAGCCTTAATGAAAGGTGTTGAAGGTACGGTTTCGAGTGTTATGTCACTTGTTGAACCTACTTCTATATACTCAGATGCTTTAGCGAAAGACACGGTTATTAATAAGGTTATTCCAGCTAGAAAATATGCTCAAAGTTGGAAGAGGTTTGAGGATATTCATGAAAAGTTATCCGATGATATTATCAATAAAGAGTCTCCGTTCTATTTAGAAGACTTCGCTAAGCACTATGAATTAGCATTAAAAAACAAAGGCTAGGAATTAGGGTGATGAAAAAGTTTTACCAATATATTTTGTTATTAATTTCAATGGCTTTATTTGGGTGCTCAGCAGCGAACCTAGTTGTTGATCCATACTCAGATTTAGAAATAGCAGCAAGTCATAACATTAATCCTGATTCAAACGGCAGGCCTTCTCCTGTAGTGGTGTATGTATTTGAATTAACGTCAAATACCATTTTCGAAAGCCAGGACTTTTTTTCTATTTATGAAGAAAGTGAAAAAGTCTTAGGACCTGATTTAGTGAATAAATATGAAGTTTCATTAACTCCAGGTCAGAAAGAAACATATCAAGCAAGTATGTCTCCAAAGACAGAATATTTAGGCATTGTCGTAGCGTTTCGAGATATTGAAAACTCAAATTGGCGACAAGTCATTAAAGTGGATAAGACCGGTTACAACACATATCAAGTATTGTTAGAAGATCTGTCTTTGGTCGTTAAATAACGTTTAGTTGGCTAATTATAAATGACGCAATACTCCAAGACGGCTTGGTGCGAAGGAATGTTTTTACGTCCCCAGCACTTCCAACAACAAGAACGCGCAACCTCTCAAGAATTCAAAGGCTTACATCAGTTAGGTGGGGTTTACAATTGGGGAGTTTGCAAATGTCGAGTAAAAAAACACGCGCTAAAAGATGGTCTTATTGAACTTGAGCATCTTGAAGCTGTTTTGCCGGATATGACGTTGGTTAATACGTTAATATCCAACGATTCAGTTTCGCCTCTACTTATTGATAAAAACACTGAAAATACGTTAGTAAAAATAACTCTCCCTCTTTCAAGTGTTACAGGTAAAAACGTTTCGGATGTAAGCGAATCGATCGTCTCTCGTTATGTACTTCAAGATATCGACGTGATAGATAACCTTACAGGACAAGATGAAGAAACCATCCAAGTTGCAGCCCTCAACCTTGAGTTGAAAGCGAGTAATGACAAATTAGCGGGTTATGTGGAGTTACCTATCTTAAGGATCAAAGAGGTAACTCCTGAAGGGGAAGTTATACTAGACGATGAGTACGTTCCTCCGCTTATCAATCTCCTTAGCGACAAAGTTATGTCAGCCTATCTACGTAACGTTATCGCGATGACAAAGATGCGTGCTGACGTTATTGCGCAGCGCTTGATTAAGGGCAAATCTGCATCGGCATCTGCTGTTGATTTCATCATGCTCCAAATGTTGAACCGATATGAGGCGAAGTTAAAGCATTTCAGTGAGTTAGATAGGTTACATCCACTGGAATTAGCGACGACACTTAAAGGTTACATTGGTGAGTTAGCCACTTTTTCTAATAAAACTAAAAGAGTCCCAAGTTTGCTTGCGTATGATCACTTAGATGTATCAAGTGTTTATAGCGAGTTGAATCAGATACTCAGTCAGTACCTCAGTGTTGTTCTTGACCAAACTGCGACCAAACTTCCGTTGGAGCCTCGCCAATACGGTATTCAAGTGACGCCGCTTCCAGATAAACGCTTGCTTGAGTCATGCCAATTTGTGCTAGCAATTAAAGCAGATACCACAACAGATGAAATAAGACGCCTGGTCCCAGCGCAACTCAAGTTTGGCCCGGCAGAACAGATTCGCGATCTAATTAATAATCAGATCAACGGTATAAACGTAGTGCCGTTGAGTGTCGTCCCGAGACAGATTCCTTACCAAACGGGCTATGTCTATTTCGAAGTTGTCAAGAAAGGGCCATTTTGGATGAGGCTAAAAGATAGTGGCGGTATTGCGCTTCACCTATCAGGGCATTTTCCTAATGCTGAACTTGAGCTTTGGAGTATTAATCAATAGGCGCGCTCTGTATGGAACAAACGATAGTAAAACCAACACCGGGTGGAAGAGCACCCGCATCGAAACCACAATCAGAAAAGTCTGTGGATAATACCGTAGTTATCTCAAAAAGCCCTGAATTGGTGAACAATGATTCAGTGGTCGCTTATGGGAGTAACTCTCTACTAGCAGAGGCGAATGGCCTGTTATCTATTATCGGTCAAATTCGGTCGACAGCGACTCATTCCGATCCGTTGTTTCTAAAAGAGACATTGGCACAAAAGCTTAGAGATTATGAGAACCGATTACGTCAGCATGACGTTGATTTGGATACCATTGATACAGCTCGTTATTGTTTATGCTGTTCACTAGATGAAGTTGTCCTTAACACCAATTGGGGTGGGCATTCATTCTGGAGTCACGATTCATTACTTAGCTCCTTCTATGCTAGCAGTCAAGGTGGGGAAGCGTTTTTTAAGCATCTTGATAAGTGCATGGCGAAACCAGATGCGAACTTAGATTTGCTTGAACTAATGTATGTGTGCTTATCTCTCGGGTTTCTGGGTCAATACCGTTTAGAAAAAAATGGACTGGAATCGCACCGGAAATTGAGAAGACAGGTTATTGCTACTCTTAAGTCTTATGGGAGAGGAGTCCCTCAGGAGCTAAGTAATAGTATCGACCAACACATTTTGAATGGCTCAAAGGCTTCTGATAGAGCGCCTCTTTGGGTTGTATGTTCTGTAACGGCGGCATTATTGGTCTGCATATATATGTATTTTAGCTATGAGCTAAATAAGGCATCAAATCGCACCTTTTCTCAATTAGTTAATTTGATTCAACCGCAACAACTTAACCAAGATGCAACGTCAGAATCAAAATCAGCGCCAATTTCAGAAAAGATTTCAATGTATCTAGCAACTGAGATCGGTAAGGGGCTAATCAATGTTGAGCCGCTGCAAGACAGGGTAAGAATTTCGTTAAAGTCTCAAGATCTATTTGAATCAGGTAGTGCTGATGTTGTCGCTTACATCCAACCCGTTATTTCTAAGCTTGCGAGAACATTGGAGTCGACCCAAGGCAAGATCATTGTTACTGGTCACACCGACGATAGGCCTATTTTCACGAGTAAATATCCCTCGAACTGGCACCTATCATTAGCTCGAGCCACTGCTATGTCTGAACAACTGATCTCGAATAGTGCATTAGAAGGGCGAGTGATACCCGAGGGATTGGGGGATGCAAGACCATTAGTTGAAAACAGTAGTGATGAAAACCGAGCTATTAACCGCCGGATTGAAATCGACCTTCTTGTCGCGAATTAATAATAGGTAGATAGAGATGCGTATTAAAGAAATTGGCAGAATATTTACTCAAAGATGGTTTCTCGGTCTTATCGGTGTCGCTGCTTGTTCTATTTTCATTTGGGTTGTTGGTCCACTTATTACGATAGCGGGATATGAGCCCCTAAAGAGTGACTTTCAACGGCTAGTCACTATTCTAGTGTTGGTGTTGCTTTGGGCGATGTTTAACGTTACCAAGCAGCATAAGCAAAAGGTGAAAGAAGACGAAAGTATTCAAACGTTGCTTGAGGTTGATAGCCTATCAGATAAAGAAGCGGCAAGTGAAATTGACTTAATGCGCGAGCGTATTGAGCAAGCTGTCAAAGTAGTGACGAAAACACACAAAGGCAAGAGAAGCTTGTATGACTTACCGTGGTATGTGTTGATTGGCCCTCCTGGAACGGGGAAAACAACCGTATTAAAGCAGTCGGGGTTAGAGTTTCCATTAGGAGACAGCCTTGGCTCTGACTCTATTGCCGGTGTAGGTGGCACTCGCCACTGTGATTGGTGGTTTGCAAATAAAGCAGTTCTTATAGATACGGCTGGCCGGTATACGACACAAGACAGTCAAGAAAAGGTCGACTCTAAAGCGTGGCATGGTTTCTTAGGATTGTTGAAAAAGTATAGAACGCAAAGACCAATTAATGGTGCGATTGTTACGATAAGTTTAGCCAGCGTGATGTCTCAGACTCGAACCGAGCGAAGTCTTCATGCTCGAGCAATTAAGTCGAGACTTCAAGAACTGAAAAACCAGTTAGGCATGCAGTTTCCGATTTACGTATTGCTCACCAAAATGGATTTAGTTGCCGGTTTCAATGAGTTTTTTGCCGATTTAAGTAAGGAAGAGCGAGAGGAATTATTTGGTTTCATGTTCCCTCGTGAAGTGGATGATGAAAGAGGCGTTATTTCTCTATTCAACAAAGAATTTCATGGCATGTTGGAGCGCCTTGATGCCCGTATGCTTAGAATACTTGAAACAGAGGACGATTTAGATAAACGCGCGCTTATCTTTGAATTTCCAAAGCAATTAAGAGTGCTACAAGCTAATCTTGACGAGTTTTTAGCTGAAATTTTTGCACAAAACAGTTTTGAAGAGCCTGCCTTGATTCGTGGTGTGTTTATGTTGAGTTCGGTTCAAGAAGGCTTACCAGTCGATAAGCTGATGAATGAATCAACCAATGGACTTGGGTTAAATCGTTTAGCTCTAGCAAAGAGTCAGACTGGTTCTCATAGTTATTTCGTAAAGAATCTTTTTGACAAGGTTATTTTCAAAGAGCAACTGTTAGGAACAGTTAATCGTCACTATCAAAAGCAGTCAGGTTGGATGCGTCGAGGTGTTTACATTGGATGTACAACGCTACTGCTAGGAGCTTCTGCGCTTTGGTTTATGAGTTATAAGTGGAACTCACAGTTAATTGTCGATACCAATGAACAAGCGAGCCATATTGATGCAATGATTGGCGCTCAAAGTTTAGATTTTGAAGCGGATATTGTTTCAGCTGTAGAAACATTAGATAGGTTGATGACGCTTCCTCTCGGAAAGCAAAGCGACTACGGTGATGCCGACTCTGTAAAGAGGTTTGGTCTCTATCAAGGAGACAAAGTGTCTCAGGCGGCAAACAATGCATATTCTGATGCTTTGACCCAATATTACGCCCCTCTGCTTCTTGATAGCTTGGTGTCAGAAATGGAGAGCAATCAACAGCATCGTGAGTATTTGTACGAAACGTTAAAAACGTATTTGATGTTATTCAATCCAGACAAATATCAACAAGATGAAGTGTTGGCTTGGTTTAACTTTTATTTCGAACGTCAATATCCGGGTGAGCTAAACGCAGACTTAAGAAGACGTTTGCTACAGCACACTCAATATTTATTAGGCAACGATGGACAAGGCTTTACTTACAACACTGCTGCCGTGACGAGTGCTCGAGAAGTGTTGACTCAAATGTCTCTACCTGAACGTGCTTATCAGCGAATGAAAATACAATTTTCTAAGAGTCATGTACCTTCATTTCGCTTGACTGATGTATTGGGACCTAAAGGGCTTGAGCAGTTCGAGCGAGCTAGTGGAAAACCGCTATCACAAGGCATTTCGGGTTTCTACACGTACAATGGTTTTCATAGCATTTTTCAGATTCAGATCAACCGTACAGTAAAAAGCCTAATGGAAGAGAACTGGGTTTATGGTGACGATCTTAAGGCTCATGAAATTGATCAAGACAGTGCCATCCAAGGCGTTCAGTCTCGATACTATCAAGATTATGTTAATGAATGGAAAACGTTGATCGAAGATATTCAATTGAAGCAGGCTCCGAGCCTAGAACTTGCGACAGAGCAAGCGAGGGTTTTATCTGGAGTTGAAAGACCAATCGAATCTTTGTTGAGAGCAATCCAAAAAGAGGTTGCTCTATCAAAAGTATCATTGTCAGAAAATCAAAAAGCCGCTTCTGAAGTTGCTGGTAAAGTTGCCAAAGTTAAGTTTTCAAATACGGCAGATAGACTAGACATGTATTTACCTGAAGAAAACGGCTTCAATGTTGCTCTGCCAGGTAAAGAAGTCGAATCGCATTTTTCAGAGATCTTACGCCTTGGTGAGCAAGACTTTGATGATATTCAACAAGCAATGGTTAACTTGCGTTCGTATTTAAGTGACTTATCAAGCTCTGGTAACAATCAGAAAATTGCCTACAAAAGTATTTTAGATGGAACCGTTACACAAGATGTCGCAGCTTCCTTCGCTCGTGCTAAAGAACTTTTGCCGAGACCATTTAATCAATGGCTAGGTGAGCTTTCTCAAGAGTCGGTTAAGTTTGCGGAGAGCGGTTCGAAGGATCATCTAAATCAACTCTGGGTAACACAGGTGGTCCGCCCTTATCAGCGGACTATTGCTGGCAGATATCCATTCGAGCCCAACGCGAGCAGAGAAGTTAGATTGAAAGACTTTAAGCGATTCTTTGGTTATGGAGGTACGCTTGACGCATTCTTCCAAGAATACCTCGAACCGTTTGTGGATACTTCGAAAAGTCGTTGGCGATTAGAAAAGGAAATTGGAGTTCGTCCAGAAACACTAATGGTCTTTCAAAGAGCGCAACGTATCAGGCAGTCTTTCTTTGAATCTGATAATTCCTTACGCGTAGAGTTTGGGATGAAGCCTGTTTATCTAGACCAGCACATTACTCGATTTGTCTTAGAGTTGGGTGGACAAGATTTGGTTTATAAGCATGGACCAGCAAGAGCTAAATCGTTGAGTTGGCCTGCCGGTCAAGATCAGACTCGAATTGTGTTCACACCACCTGAATCTAAACGCGAAATTGCGCATACCTATGAAGGTGAGTGGGGCATATTCAAGCTTTTGGATCAATCACTTAAAGCAAGGCCAGAATCGCGTAAAGACAATATAGTTATGATTGATTTAAAGGGAAATAAGGTGCAACTAGAGCTTATTCCTTCTAGTGCCATTAATCCGTTTTGGTCAAATGAAATGGAGAGGTTCAGATGTCCACGAACCTTATAACATCAGGCTGGGGTTATATCGGTAAAATGCCTGCAAAAGGGGACTTTGTGAAAGATGGTTTATCACAAGATTTCTCGGAGCGTTGGCATGATTGGCAACAGGCGGTTATTGCAGTCAGCAGGGAACAACTGGGTGAAAGCTGGAATGAGCACTTTTTAACGGCTCCTGTGTGGCACTTTGCTTTGGATATTAGCTATTTAGAAGACTCAACGTACATTGGTAGCATGATTCCTAGTGTTGATGCATGCGGTAGATACTTTTTCTTTACTATAGCTCGTGCCGTAAAAGGTGAAGCTGCGCAATATTGGGGTGACAGAGCTTGGACCGAGGACAGTGCCGCTCTTGCTCTTTCAGTACTTGAGGACGACTTTGTCTTTGATGTTTGGCATAAGAGTACTCAAGAAAAAAATGACCTCGTTGCGAATGTAACGAGTGAAGTGACGCCTCTGGAGTTTCTTTATCAAAGCCAAATATCTACAGTTTTTCATGATCACGGCAATACTGATCAAAACACGCTTTTGAATTACCTCATTAAAGAAAAATTGAGTAAACCATGTTTTTGGTGGACTGAAGGTTCAACGAAGGTTGAACCATGCATGTTCATTACGAGTGGATTTCCTTCAATTGGTCAGTTTTCAGCCATGCTTGATGGCGGTTGGAAAAAGTGGAATTGGTAGGATAGAAGAATGAATTGGAACTATTTTACCTTTGCTAAATCGCACGCAGGAAAAGTACGCCCTTATAACGAGGATGCTCTGTTGGATATGACAGAACAGCATATTTGGGTGGTTGCCGATGGAATGGGTGGACACAGTGCTGGCGATATAGCAAGCCAGATGCTAGTGGATAGAGTCGCGCGCCACATGCAGGATGTCTCCAATACTAATATCGATGATATCCGAAGAGTGGTTCAAGAAGCGAACTTAGAAATTTACCAATACGCACAAAATCACTTAGACGGTAAAACGATGGGAACAACACTTGTTTTGTTGTTTATTCAGGATGGGTATTACCACTGCCTTTGGGTGGGGGATAGCCGAATTTACCAGCTTAGAAGTGGTAATTTTGTCCAAAAAACACGTGATCATAGTCAAGTCATGGACTTAGTGGATCAGGGCTTATTGGCATTTGAAGATGCCGAATCTCACCCTCTTGCAAATGTTATTACCAGAGCTGTTGGGGTCGACGAAAGTGTCACTATTGATCAAGTTTCAGGGCAGTTGGCTGACGGCGATCAGTTTCTACTCTGTAGCGATGGACTCTCTAAGGAACTTACGAGTGATGAAATTCATCGGACATTGTATGCAGACTCAGTCAACCAAGCTGGATTAGCGCTCATGCATTCGGCTTTGGTTCGGGGTGCAAGTGATAACGTAACTTGTGCTTTGATCAAAGTTCGCCAAGCGCAAACGGAGTGCGAAACAGTAACTAGAGAAGACGCGACAATACCTGTCTTTCTAAGAGGGAGAGCTTATGAGTAATGAAATGTTTGATTGGTATGAACAAGCGTTGGCTCCTATATCTCAAGAAAATCCTACAGGTGTTGATCCTAGAGAGGATGTATCACCACAGTCTGCTTACTATCGGTTGAAAGATCAGCGTATGGCCGCCCGCAACGCTGAACGTAATGCTCTTATAGAAGAAGAAAGTATCTATACCCACAGTAATTTATGGCGAGTATTTATTGAAGATGTCCCAGAAATACTCACGAATCAGTCTAAAGATTTGGAATTTGTTGCCTGGCTTATAGAAGCCCTAACTCGATTGTATGGTTTTCGTGGTATGGGCGTTGGCTACAAACTCGCAACCAGTTTAATTGAGAACTTTTGGGATGATCTGTACCCAATGCCTGATGAAGATGGTATTGAGACAAGAATATCGGCGATTATTGGCCTCAATGGTATCGATAGTGAAGGAACACTTATTTTTCCAATTGCTTGTATACCATTGACTGACTTAGGCGTGGAGCAAGCTTATGCCTATTGGGAATATCAGCAAGCTATAGAGCTTGAGCGCTTAGACGAAGATAAGCGCCGAAATCGAGTCGAGCTTGGGGCTGTTGAGTTATCTGAAATTATAACTACCGTTAAGTCGACTTCTGATACGTTTTATCAAGAATTAATCACGGATTTGGAGTTCGCTACAGAATCATTTAATGAATTCAGTCAGCGATTAGACGAAGTGGTCGGTGATGTGACTCCTAGCTCTTATATATCAAAAAGACTTGAATCAATACACTCGGCATTAAAGCACCTTCTAGGAGATCGTTTCAATCAACCACAAGCCGTGTTTGAAGAGCTAGAGGATCTTGATGAATCTTCTTCTGAACAACCGTTAAGTTCACAAAGTTGTGATGCATTATTAGCGACAAACATGAAATCACGAGAGCAGGCAATTAGACAATTGCAGCAAGTAGCTGATTTCTTCCGAGAGAGTGAACCTCACTCACCAGTTTCTTACTCCATCGAACAGATTATTCGTTGGTGTGGGATGCCTCTGCCGGAGTTACTGGCGGAACTTATCTCCGACGGGGATGCAAAGAAAAGCTACTTCCGTTTGGTTGGCATAGCAGAACAAAATGAAAATTAATAAAGGGAGAATGGTATGACGAGTATCCACTCGAAACTATCACGAGTACGGAAGCCTCGTGTCCACATTACCTATGATGTTGAAACTGAAGGTACGACTCTTAAGAAAGAACTGCCTTTTGTTGTAGGTGTAATGGGTGACTTCGCTGGTCAAAACACAGAAGCGTTGAAGCCATTAAAAGACCGCCGTTTTATTCAGATCGATCGAGATAACTTTGACGATGTACTCAAAAAAATGAATCCATCGGTGAAGTTTAAAGTTGCGAATAAGCTTGCGAATGACGATTCACAGTTTGAGGTCGATTTAAACTTTAAATCAATGCAAGACTTTGAGCCTGCTGCGATCGTAAATCAAGTTGATCCACTACGCCAATTGATGGAAACGCGTAATAAACTGCGTGATTTGATGACAAAAGTTGACCGCTCAGAAGAGCTTGAAAATATCCTAGAGGATGTTTTGAACAATACGGACAATCTGGCAAGACTTGCAGGCGAGTTAGATCTTGACAAGAAAGCGAAGTCAGACAGTACTGAAGGAGCGGAATAATGACGACTGAAGCTGAAAAACAGTTAGATCCAACAGTTAATGAACAGACAACTTCATTCTTAGATCAAGCTATTGGTGCGACTAAGCAGACCGAAGCTTCTCGTGCTGAGGAGCTGATTAAAACGCTCGCTGAAGAAGCAATGAAAGGGACAGTTACTTGGAACAAAAACCTAACAGTAACTTTTCGTGAAGCGATTAATTTGCTCGATAGGCAGATTTCTGATCAGTTGTCTGAAGTAATGCATCACCCAGAATTACAGAAACTCGAAGGTTCTTGGCGCGGCTTAAATTATCTAGTGATGAATTCAGAGACTAGCTCTACTCTGAAAGTTCGCATGATGAGCATGACCAAGAAAGAGCTACATAAAGACTTGAGCAAAGCTGTTGAGTTTGATCAAAGCCAGATCTTTAAAAAGGTTTACGAGTCTGAGTTTGGTAGTGCTGGTGGTGAACCGTATGGTGCATTGATTGGAGACTATGAGTTTACCAACCACCCAGAAGATATTGAGTCGTTACGCCTAATGTCAAATGTAGCGGCTTCTGGCTTCTCTCCATTCTTGTCCGCAGCTTCACCAGCACTATTCGGCTTTGATGAGTGGACTGAGTTGTCAAAACCACGCGACCTAGATAAGGTATTTGAATCACTAGAATACGCCCAATGGCGTTCGTTCCGCGAGAGTGCCGATTCGCGCTTCGTTAGTCTGACGATGCCAAAAGTCCTTGCTCGTTTGCCATACGGACAAGCTACCGCTCCAGTCGAAGAGTTTGGGTTTGAAGAGTTCGAAGTAGATCCTGTTTCAGGTATTGCTGTTAACGCTGAACATAACGACTACTGTTGGATGAACTCTTCGTATGTTCTTGGTGTTAAGTTAACCGACGCATTTTCAAAATATGGATTTTGTACTGCCATCCGTGGTGCAGAAGGCGGCGGTCGAGTGGATAACTTGCCAACGCATTTCTTCATGAGTGATGATGGCGACCCTGATATGAAGTGCCCAACAGAGATTGGTATTACCGACAGACGTGAGGCGGAGCTTGGTAAGCTTGGTTTCTTACCGCTTTGTCACTACAAAAACACCAACTATGCAGTGTTCTTTGGTGCGCAAACCTGTCAAAAACCAGCGAACCATGAATCCCCTGAAGCAACGGCCAATGCGGCCATTTCTGCCCGCCTACCTTATATGATGGCAACATCTCGTTTTGCGCATTATTTGAAAGTAATGGCTCGAGATAAAATTGGTAGCTTTATGGAAGCAGAAGACGTTGAGTCTTGGCTGAACCGCTGGATCCTAGGTTACGTCAATGCTTCTGAAGGCGGTGGTCAAGAGATCAGAGCGAAATACCCTCTAGCAGACGCTCGTGTTCAGGTTAAGGAAATTCCTGGCGCACCTGGTTCTTACAATGCCGTAGCATGGCTGAAACCTTGGTTGCAAATGGAAGAACTGACGACATCTTTGCGACTTGTGGCCAAGATCCCTCAGTCAGGTGGATAAGAAACGAATTGGCTGGTCGAAAGGCCAGCCATGACCAATCTTTATGTTCTAGATGGAATTAGCAGTGTCACTTAACTTTCGCGACCCTAGCAAGCTAAAACATGAGTTCAGTACCGGAGGCTACGCTGAACTTGATAGCCCGTGGTTGACTCGATTCAATGAATCTTCTGATCTTGTATCGTCAGCTCGAATTTGGCTAGAAGGTACACGTTCAAGAGATTTGGACAGCTTTCGTCATAGTGTGATGAACACAATTAACCGCATTGATGAGCTATTAGAATCTCAACTAAATGAAATATTACATCATCCTGAGTTTCAACAGCTCGAAAGGGGGTGGGTTGGAGTTAGGTATTTATGTGAACAGGTTGATTCTCGTTCATCGGATTCTGTAAAAGTTAAGGTTTTAACGGCGACATGGAATGAAATCAGTAAAGATGCTTTAAAAGCCATCGAGTTTGACCAATCAGCACTATTTAAGTTGCTCTATCAAAATGAATATGGGATGGCAGGGGGAGAACCCTTTGGTGTGGTGGTTGGAGATTATCAGCTTCGCTGTGATCCTAGTAAAAATTATTTTGATAGAGATCTGTCTGTGTTGAGTAAGATCTCTCAGTCTGCAGCTGCAGCATTCAGCCCATTTATCATGTCTGCATCGCCAGAGATGTTTGGTGTTGATAGTTTCGCTCAACTCTCTGCGATAAGAGATATAGCGGCCCAATTTGAACAGGAAGATTATGCAAAGTGGCGTAGTTTGAGAGACAACGATGACGCTAAATTTATTGGTTTGACTGCACCTAACGTCTTGTTCCGTCAGCCATACAAAAGTGATGGCTCGCGGAATGATAAATTCAATTTTCAAGAACACATCTACGACTCCAACCGAGATTTGCTATGGGGGAGTAGTGCGTACTGTTTTGCTGCCGTATCAATTAGAGCATTTCAGGAACATGGTTGGTTCACGCATATGCGAGGGATTAAACAAGGCGATTACAGTCAGGGTATTATCGTCGCTCCTACAAGGAGCAAGATGCGTGTTAATGGCAAGAATGATCGTGAAAGATGTCCGTTAAACTTGAAAATCTCTGAGAGAAAAGAACAAGAATTGTCTGAGTGCGGTTTTATTTCTATTTCTCCAATACCTGAGACCGATATGGTGGGGATGACCTCGAATGTATCTCTCTACAAGCCCAAACAATACGCAGAAAAGCATATTTCAACGAATGCAAAACTGACATCGATGTTGCAATACACATTGTGTGTATCGCGAGTCGCACATTATCTCAAGGTTATGGGGCGTGACAAAATTGGTGGGTATCAAGACGCAGAAAGCCTAGAGCGTGACTTTCAACGCTGGTTACATCAGTACACTACCGCATCAGATGAAGCGTCTGATGAGCTTCGAGCTAAATACCCCCTAAATGAAGCGAAAATTACAGTTCGAGAGAAAAGAGAAACTCCTGGACATTATTACTCAGTTATCCATTTGCGACCGCATTTTCAACTCGATCAAATGGTATCTAGCATTAAATTAATTACCGAATTATCACCAGAGCACATGGTGTAAGGAAATAACAATGACTCAATGGAAAAATGCTTTGTCCCAAGGCCTATTGCAACACGCTCTAGAGCAATTAATTGATGAAATTAAAGCAACCCCTAAAGATGCGAGCTTGAGAAGTTCCTTCATTGAGCTTCTTTGCATTGATGGGGACTTCGAGCGTGCGGACGCTCAGCTCATGCAATCGATTAAATTGTTTCCTGAGTATCTGCCTGGTGCAAGTCAGCTACGACATTTAGTGAAAGCAGCTCAAGCTAGAAAGGATTTTATCAATGGTGCGGCTAGTGCCAAAGTATTAGGTGATGATGAATTAACTAAAGAGCTTGTTCGATTTAATCTTGCTCTCGGAAATCAAGAGTACGAAGAAGCGTCACGTCTATCGCATCGCATTGAAGAGCATCGCACTATTAAAGGGTTTAACGTAAACGGCACAAACTACGAAGATGCTAGAGATATTGATGATCGTTTAGGTGGTTACATTGAACTGTTTTCTACAGCAGGTAACTATTTTCTTGTACCCATATCGAGCATCCATACGCTAGAAGTTAAAGCACCTACTTCTTTGTTAGAGAGTATTTGGCGACCTGTCGAGTTTGATATCGATGGACTTGGTGAAGGCGAAGGCCATATGCCGTTGACATATGTTGACTCAGAGACCGATGCGCAAAAGTTAGGTCGAGAAACGGATTGGAAGCAGATTGGTGAGCAAGAATCTTTTGTTGGCTTGGGTCAAAAATGTTGGTTAGTCGGTGACTCAGCGCTTCCAATCTGTGATTTGACTACATTATTAGAACAGAAACAAATAGCGTAGAAATATCATGTCGTTAACCGTTTCTCTGCTCGACAAATTGATAGATAGTGATCCTCTCACTCGAGATGAGAAAGACTTCCCTGCAAGCCAGCAACAGATGTTGAGCAGCTTACTTAGAGATCTAGAGTCGATGCTGAATAGTCGTATTGGATGGAAAAATATTCCTGATGATCTTCTAGAGGTTCGTTATTCAATATTGAACTATGGGCTGCCAGATTTTTCCTCAATGCCCTATAGCAGCCAAGAAGGGCAGAATCAGCTTTGCGACATCGTTCATGATGCAATTAAAGAGTTTGAGCCGAGGTTAAGGAACCCTCATGTCCAGATTTCGGACGAGAAAAACGCTATTGATAGGGTATTGAGGTTACAGATAAATGCCACTTGCTTAATTGATAACAGTATTCATGAAGTGCGATTCAATTCTGAAGTAGAGCCGGTAAATTTAGGTATGAAACTGAGTAGAGCAAAATGAGTGAAGAGTTTCTCAAGTACTATAATCGCGAGTTAGCTTATTTGCGTCACAAAGGGCAAGAGTTTGGTGAGCAGTATCCCAAGATTGCCGCGAGACTTCGTATTAGTGAGGAACAGGTTGACGATCCACACGTAGAAAGATTGTTAGAAGGCTGCGCATTTCTAACAGCAAGGATTAGACAAAGCTTAGACAATAGTTACCCTCAGTTTACAGAGTCTTTGATGGGACAGTTATATCCGGATTTTCACGCCCCAATCCCGTCAATGTCAGTCATTAAAATGAGCTGTTCTAACTCCACTTCCTCTTATTTTGATGTAGAAGAAGGCGAGCGAGTTGTTATCGGTGCTACTGGATATCATGAATGCGAGTTTAGAACTTGTTATCCGGTCAGAATGTATCCTGTTGATGTGACCTCTGGCGTTTTTAAAAATGCGCCTTTCAAGCCAGTTGGCTCACGATGGGAAAGTAATGCTCATTCAGTTTTGAAAGTACAGCTCACGGCTCAAGATGAAGAGACTCCTCTTGGTGAAATGGGGATAGAACGGCTGCGCTTCTATTTAAACGGTCAATCTCAATTGACTTTTAAGCTCTACCAAATGCTGTTTCAAAACCTAATTGGTTTATCTGTTGTTGTGGATGGCAAAGAAGTTCGTCCTTTAACCAAAAGACATCTTTCTGAAGTAGGATTTTCAGAAGATGAGAAAGTTGTGCCATACAGTAAAAGAAGCTTTTCAGGAGCAAGATTACTTGTTGAGTATTTGCACTTTCCTGAGAAGTTTATGTTCTTTGATATCACCGAACTTGGATTATCTGAGCTAGATCTTGGAGAGCAAGTCGAACTGTATTTTTACTTTGATACCAACGATGACTGGCTTCCAAAGCAAGTGGACGAAGAAAGCTTAATGGTAGGTTGTGTGCCTGTAATCAACTTATTTAAAAGTATTATGGAGCCTAAGCGTATTCTACCAACTGAATACGATTACCACTTGTCTCCGCAATACCAAGAATCTGAAAGTAATGAGGTTGTCTCAATTTCTGACGTAACGTTGAGAAACTGGAACAAAACGTACCACAATTTGCCATGTTATCACGCTGGTGAGCACACGCATTATACAAACACTAGTGAGATTTATTGGTTGATGAGACGTGAGGATAAGAACTGGGCTGGTGGGTATGATGAGCCAGGTAGAGAAACTTACATTTCTTTTGTTGATAAAAAACATCAATTGTTCAGCCCGGATAGCCGGGAAAACTGGTTAATGTACGTGGAAGCTGAGTGCTGTAACCGCAACTTAGCGCAGAAACTTCCATTTGGAGGTGGGCTGCCGCAAGTATCTTTACCGGAGGTAAATGACAATTTCGAATCTGTTCGTTGTTTAGTTTCTTTATCAGAAACTATTCGGCCAGAAATGGATGAAAGCACACGATGGCAGTTAACTAAGCTTTTAACTTTAAACCATTTTACCGAGGAAGATGGTTTAGCAACTTTGAAGCAGACCCTTAATCTCTATGCATTTTCTGGGACAGCAGAAACGAAAGCGGTAATCGATGCTTTAACTAAGTTAGAGTTTGAGCCTACTACAGGAAGAATTAGTCAGAAAGGCAAAGTTGGATTTGCGCACGGTATAAAAATTATTTTGACGGTTTCTGATCAAATTTTACCTAAAGAGCAGATCTTTCTCTTAGGTAGTGTTTTATCTGTTTACTTCTCGCAATATGCTGAAATTAACATTTTTACGCAGTTAGAAATAAGAATTAAGTCCACGGGAAAGTCTTTCCACCTATGGCCCGCATTAACTGGCGATAAGGTGTTGCTATGAGCGCGGAACAATTTTATCGAGAATTAAAGCAACATCCATTGTTTGAAGCGATTCATCTTATTGAACACGAAGTTCTGCAAGCAGAGGCGCAAATAGGAACAGATGCGTTACCGAAGCATGAAAAGCTAAACTTAAAGGTTAATCCATCATTAGGTTTTGAAAATGCTCAGCTTTGTGAACTGAAAAATATAGATGACAGCAAGTTAGAGATTGAGACCAATTTAATAGGCCTAACGGGTGAGCAAGGTGTGCTTCCACAGCACTATAGTGAATTAGCTTTACATCGCCAAAAAGAAGGCGATACGGCTATGGTGGACTTCTACGATATTTTCAATCATCGCTTATTATCTCTTTATTATCGATGTTGGCAACTGAGTCAGCTGACTGTTCAGTCTCGTGCGCATGCGCAGGGCGCGCGTTCGCCGTTAGAAAGCTGTAAATCGGCATTAACTGGGAAAGGGAGTTCATTGTCCCGGCACTATGGTGGTGTGTTTGCTTCACCAATGAGAAGTAAAGGTGGACTAAAAAGTATTCTTGAATGTTTATCTGGATGCCAAGTAAAAGTTCATGAATTTCAAGGACAATGGTTACACCTTACGAAAGAAGAGCAAACACGCCTTGCATCCCGAACTATGCCTGAAGGGCAGTTTGCTCAACTTGGTTTAGGAGCGTCTTTGGGTTCGAAAGCATGGAACATCAACGCGGGGACAACAATAGAATTTCTGCCAAAAGATAAACAGCTAGTTAGTAAATTGCTTCCTAACCAACCCAATATAGCAATCATTAAGAACGCTGCTTATGAGTTGATTGGAAAACATAAACAACTGAAGTGGCAGCTCACCACCAAACATAGTTTGCTACCACAAGCTTGTTTATCGAAACAGCAGGGGCAGTTAGGTATTGGTTCTGTGCTTAAAAAACACGAACGTACAAAAGATCGAACTATAACAATTACTATTTAAAGGAAATGTAATGGCTTCACTCTCACTTTCAGCGTTGGTCGAAAGATTGTCTCCTCAGGCTAAGGAAACACTTGAACAGGCAGCTGCGATGGCAAGCTCCCGAACTCATCACAGTATTGAAATGTCTCACTGGTTAATGATGATTATCCGCCATCCTGACGATATTTACTCTGAAGTTTTTGACGAATTTGATGTCGATAAAATCAAGGTTGAAACCGATATTCAAAAGGCATTAGAAAAATACAAAACAGGATGCCAGTCGGTGCCTGGGCTATCAGCTCATACGGTGACTGTTATGCAAAATGCCTTGTTGTCTGCAACCATTGAATTCAATCAAGAACAGTTGGGGTGCATCCATCTTTTATTTGCCTACTTGTCTGATGATACGTTAGTCAACATGGCTGGTTCGATTAGTCCTGAACTAAACAAGATAGAACCATCTCGCTTATTGAACTTTAAAGAAAGTAATGCGCCTCAATCAAGATCGAATGACTTAGCGCAGTCAAACGCGAATTCCGCCTTGAATCAATTTACAACAGACCTTACTGAGCAAGCTAGGGAAGGTAAAATAGATCCGGTGATTGGTAGAGATAATGAAATTCGCCTAATGATCGATATTTTATTAAGACGCCGACAAAACAACCCGATTCTTACGGGAGAAGCTGGTGTTGGAAAAACAGCCGTTGTTGAAGGTTTGGCGCAAAAGATCATTGATGGCGATGTACCTCCCGCTCTGCAAAATGTGGCAATTAAGTCTCTGGATTTGGCGTTACTGCAAGCCGGCGCAGGCATGAAAGGTGAGTTTGAAAACAGGCTTAAGAACCTTGTTAAGGAAGTAAACGACGCTCCACAGCCTATTATATTGTTTATTGATGAAGCTCATGGCCTAATTGGCGGTGGTGGGCAAGCGGGCCAAGGTGATGCGGCGAATATTCTGAAGCCAGCATTAGCGAGAGGTGAACTCAGAACGATCGCAGCAACAACGTGGGCAGAGTATAAAAAGTATTTTGAAAAAGATGCAGCTTTAACTAGGCGTTTTCAAGTCGTAAAGGTTGATGAGCCTGCCCCTGAACTCGCGATCGAAATGTTACGAGGCTTACTTGATGTAATGGCACAACACCACGATGTTCATATCACTAACCAAGCTCTCAATGCAGCGGTCCAACTCTCAGCTCGATACATTAATGGTCGTCAACTGCCAGATAAAGCGGTTTCTGTTTTGGATACGGCCTGCTCTCGAGTTGCGTTAAGTCAGTCATCTACACCGGGAGGCCTAGATGCGAAAAGAAATAAACTTAAAGCAAAGCAAGCTGAGTATGAGCATCTTAGCCAAGAGAATCGGCTAGGAGCATCTCTTGATGTGCAGCTGCAAAGTGTCCGAAAAGAGATTGATGCGCTATCTAATGACATTATTGAATTAGAAGTACTTTGGGAAAAAGAAAAAGAATGGGTAAGTGAAGCTAAGTCACTTAGAACCCAAATAATCCAGGAGGGTTCTGAGACTGCGAGAGACAAGTTACAAGAGCTTGAAAATAACCTCTCCGCTAACTCACAGCCCTTAGTTTTTTCGCATGTAAATGAAGCGCTAATCGCAGAAGTTATTTCGGATTGGACCGGTATACCGTTGGGTAAACTTCAGGATGATGAAATCCAAGCAGTATTGGGTTTGAAAGAAAGTTTGTGTAAGCGAGTTGTCGGGCAGGATCACGCTTTAGAGCTCATGTCTGAAGTGATAAAAACCGCGAGTGCGCAGCTCACGGATGAGACACGACCAAATGGTGTATTTCTCCTGACCGGACCAAGCGGAGTGGGTAAAACCGAATCGGCTTTGGCGATTGCAGAGAAAGTGTATGGTAGTGAAGAAAATGTCACGACTATCAATATGTCGGAATTTAAGGAAGAGCATAAAGTCTCATTGCTATTAGGTTCTCCTCCTGGTTATGTCGGTTATGGAGAAGGAGGTGTACTGACTGAAGCTGTTAGACGTAAACCTTATAGTGTAATTCTCCTCGATGAAATGGAAAAAGCGCACCCTGGTGTTCAAGATATTTTTTATCAGGTATTTGATAAAGGCTCAATTAAAGACGGTGAAGGTCGAGATATAGACTTTAAAAACACTATTATTATTATGACCGCGAACACAGGGACCGAAACGACGATGTCTTTGTATTCTGATCCTGATTTAGCTCCTGAGCCGTCAGCACTAAAAGATTCTTTACGCGATGATTTGTTGGTTGACTTTAAACCAGCATTTTTAGGGCGTGTGAATGTATTACCTTATTTGCCTCTATCAAGAAAAGTATTGATAGAAATAACAAAATTAAAGTTGGATAAAATTACGACTCGTATTCGTAAGCACTATAACGCTGACCTATTTTTTGATGAGGAACTAATTAATGATATTGTAGACAATAGCAATGAGTCTGGGAGTGGTGCGCGTGTGGTACAAACAACCATAGAAAATACATTGCTTCCGAAGATTTCTCATGAAATATTGCATGCAATTCTTAATGATAAGACGTTTGATGAAATTATTGTTAAAGGTACAACTAGTGGACTTGATGTCTCAATAGTTTAACATCCTTTACACTCTCAATAATAATTGGGAGTTGGTTCATATTAACTATTATTTTTTATAAAAAACGCTTAAATTAAATCTTATTTAAAGATATAACAGGGCGTATTTAAAATGAAGTTTTTGATACATTAATCACTAATTATCACCAAACGTCAGATAATTAAATTACTACGATATATGTCAATTAATAATGCTATAGGAGATTAGCATGCAGTCTAATACGTATCTTAAATACGCAGATATTAAGGGTGAGGCAACAGCCGAGCAATACAAAGATTTGATTACACTACTATCTGTAGATTGGAGTGTAGGTCGTGAGATCTCATCATACACTGGTACAGCGATGGACCGTGAAGCGAGCGCTACTCGTCTATATGATTTGACTATCACTAAACTTCAAGACCGTTCTTCTCCTGACTTATTTAAAGAAGCGACGATTGGTAAAGGTAAACCAGCGGTTTTCCATATTACTAAGCAGGGTGAGAAGGTTGAAGAGATCATGAAGATCGAACTGACTGATGCGATGATTTCTAACTACTCAGTTTCTATCCAAGACGATCGTCCAGTTGAAACTATCACAATTTCTTACACAGAAATGATGATGACAGTGACTCCTACTGACGATAAGAACAACACTTCTGCTCCATTGGTATACGGCTACAGCGGTGTTAAAGGTCAACAAATGTAATTTTCATGCGGGGGAGTATTCCTCCGCATTTTTTTGAAAGAAGTATTTAATGAAAAGAGCAACTCAAGATAACAATTTCATCCGAATTTCTTCGCCATTCGGTAAAGATGCCATCATACTAAACTCGTTTGAGTATAGAGAAGAGATCTCAGAACTTTTTTCATTGCGTGCTAAAGCTTACTTTAATGATCAACGAAGTGAGTTAAACGAAATTATTGGTAAGGAAGTTACCATTACCCTTGAAAATAATGAGGATGTTTCTTCAAATCCTCGTTATATGCATGGTTATGTTTCTGCTGCAAGATTAGAAGGGAAAAGGGTTTCTAATACACATAAAGGCGAAAATTATAAAAACATAGAATTATTAATAGAGCCTAAATTACGTTTCGCTGAATATCGAAAAAATTGCAGAATATTTCAGCATAAAGATATAAAGGAAATTATCTCTGAAGTACTATCGGAGCATAGTGTTGCCTTTAGTTTTGAGTTAACCAAGTCCTATCCTAAATACACATACAAAGTACAATATGAAGAATCAGATCTTGAATTTGTTCGACGTCTGTTATCGGAGGAGGGGCTATCATTTTGTTTTACACATACTAAGTCTGCCCATACGCTCAATATTTTTGATGACATCAGTTTTTATAAGCCGGGTACTGAGTTTTTAGTCGATTTTGATACAGGTACGGCGAAATCTAGCCACATTTCTTCTTGGCATGAAACGCAAATTCTGACTACTAAAGCGAGTCAAAAGTCAGGCTATAACATGCTCAAGCCTTCTTCGAATCCTAAAAATACTGCAAAGGGTGAAAGTGATTTTTTTACAGTACCTGGAAGCGAGTATTTTGAATACATGGGTGAAATGGAGAGCAATGATCAATACGCACTGAGAAACACGCATGCAATAGAAGCACTACAGCAAAATGCATATTTGTGTCGTGGCGAGGCTACGTGCAGAACATTCAGTGTGGGCAAGTGCTTCAAGTTTAAAAAGCATGAAGATAAATCTCGAGTCGGCAAAGAATATGTACTGTCTTCTGTTTTTTTGTCTGCTGCTGTTTATAACCAGACTGGTCAAGGTGGGACCGGTGCGCAAGGTGTCAAAGTCTCGTTTAGTTGTGTTGACTCAAAGACAATCCTGCGTCCTTCAGTTAACTACCCGAAACCTCAGATGAAAGGTTTGCAAACCGCAGTAGTTACGGGGAACAAAGATGGTGAAATTTACATAGACAAACATGGCCGTATCAAAGTTCAGTTTCACTGGGACCGTGTTGGTAAATACGATGTAAATAGTTCATGTTGGATTCGTGTTGCGCAAAATATTGCAGGTAACGGATGGGGGTCGGTGTTTCACCCTAGAGTCGGACAAGAGGTCATCGTCGAGTTTGTTAACGGAGACCCTGATCAACCAATCGTTACGGGGTCACTATATAACGGTAGTCAACTCCCTCCTTACGCTTTACCAGAGCAAAGTTCTCAGAGTGGTTATAAATCACGCTCTGTACAAAAAGGTACATCCAATTTTAATGAGTTGCGCTTCGATGATAAGCCTGGTGAAGAGCACATTTATCTTCATGCTGAAAAACTGTTCCAAATGCTAGTTGAAGACTGTGTTGATATCGCCGTTGAAAACAGTAAAACCGAAAAAGTGACCAATGATGTTAATCAAGAGGTTGGTCAGAACGCGAGCTTGAAAGTAGGTAAAAACTTTTCGAATGAAACGGGTGAAGTACTGTCTTTTAATGCAGGAAAGAGCGTCGAGATCAAAGTAGGTGGTGCTTCTATTCAGATGTCTAGCTCTGGAGAAATCAATATCAAAGGTAATAAAATATCCATTAACGGCTCAGCTATTGCTCTTAAAGCTGGGCAAATTTCATTGAACTAAGGTGATTTAAAGTGGGTAAACCAGCCGCAATTTTGGGCAGCTTTCATCTTTGCCCTAAAAAAACAGGAAAGATACCGCATGTCGGTGGTCCCGTCGTTGTTGGTTCACCAAACGTAACGATTGGCGGGATACCTGCGGCAAGACAAGGCGACAAGCTTATTTGTATCGGTCCTCCGGATAGTATCTCTGCAGGTTCTTCTAGCGTAACAATCAACGGTAAACCAGCCGCGAGAGTCGGCGATTCAACGTCTCATGGTGGCAAAATTCTATCTGGTATGCCTACGGTTTTAATCGGAGGCTAGATGCCACTCGCATTTCAAACGCATCTTCTATCCTTTAATGGCCGTTCACACACCGTTCGCGAGATAGCTGATGATTCTTTTAGATTGTCCGAGGAAATCCGACCCCCTGACTTTGCTCAATCAATAGATGAGCATATATTAAGCCTCGTGCGCTCTGAGCGCGAGAGTCTTGAGCAAGCTGATATCAAGGGGAATCTCTGTGTTCTTTTACCATCTTCGGTGGACAAAAGTTTGCTTAAAGCATTGATAAGCGAGCTTTCTATTTTCGTTGGCCAAACTGCCAATACTGAAATTTACTTTTATCCTTATGGCCAAGCTGCATTTTTGATGGCACTAAATCGGATAAATCGTGAAGTTAATGAAACGCAAGCGACTTGGATACTGGCTATAGAGGTTACGAGCGATGTAGAAGGGCATGTCAAACCTCAAAGCTCTATCATTTTAACCAAGTGTTTTTTTCGACATTCAGGTCTTGTGCCTGATGTTGTTCGAATTGATTTAGATGCCAAACAACAACGCATCGCCGTGGACAAGGTGTTTAAGCAATTAGGAGTAAGTTGTGAACATCCACTCAGTCAATTGTATTTATCCGTTAATGAGGAAGAGCCGCAATGGTTAAACTCAATGCAATTCTTGTCTCCGTGGGTGACCGATCAAACTCAGTATCAATTTGTTGATATAAAACTTGGCGGATTGGGTGCATGTGGCGGAGTTTTAAAAGCGTTAGTGATTGATGAGCTTCAAAGAAGCAGCCCCTGCCCAGACTTTCACGTTTTGCAAGCCGACATCGAGCCAGATGGCTATGCGGTAGGAGTAATATACAATTGGCGTAGCGAATAGGTCTGGCTATTGCTTTTCCTTCTAGTAGCTGAGGTTTTAGTGATGCAAATGTTATGGGGGATTGACTCGAAACTGGCCCTTTAATGATGTTTGGACAATGACTAGGCGCAGCTTGCTTTTCAAAATAGCTTTGCTCACCGCGTTTTTACAGTGTTCTTCTCGCTTTCTGATTAAATAGCCAGCCATAGAACACAAACCACATGAAAAGCTGTTCGACTCAAGATATCCTTACCGATATAAAATAACTTGAGTTTTGGCTTGTTCGAGATCCCACCCGTGACGCATTCCTTTTTATAAACGGTACATGGACTCTGACAGAAGCAAGCCTACTCATAGAATTGGCGGAAAGTGAATTCGAATGAAGTTTATCCACACCTCAGATTGGCATCTTGGTCGACAATTCCACAACGTATCACTACTCGAAGATCAACAAGCAGTACTCGAACAACTGATTAACTATATTGAACGCAACCCCGTCGATGCAGTTGTAGTGGCGGGAGATATCTATGACCGTTCGGTGCCACCAACGGTTGCAATAGAACTGTTAGATCGAGTCGTGAAACGCATTTGTACCGAGTTAGAAACACCAATGATATTTATATCTGGCAACCATGATGGTGCAGAAAGGCTAGGTTTCGGCTCAGAGCAAATGAAAAATGCAGGTCTCCATATTGTTAGCAACTTTGAAGATATGCTCACTCCCATCATCATAAAAACGGACTCTGCGGACGAGGTCGCGTTTTATGGTATGCCTTATAACGACCCTGAACAGGTCAGGTTTGCCTACAAAGCCTCGGTATCCACTCATGATGAGGCTCATCAATTGCTTGTTGAGCAAATTAAAGAGCGCTTTATCTCTAAGCAAAAGCGCGTGCTCGTGAGTCACTGTTTTGTTGATGGGGCTATCGAGTCAGACTCTGAACGACCATTATCTATTGGTGGTTCTGATCGCGTGAGTCATGAACACTTCTTAGATTTTGACTACGTCGCACTTGGTCATTTGCATCAGCCTCAAAAGAAAGGCGCAGAGCATATCCGTTACTCTGGCTCTCTCATGAAGTATAGCTTTGGTGAACAGAACCAGAGAAAAGGTTTCACGTTAGTTGAACTGGACAAGAAAGGATTCGTTTCTGCAAAGCATATTGATCTTACGGCTCCTCATGAAATGCGTATTGTAGAGGGCGAGCTGGATAAAGTTATTGAGCAAGGGAAAACAGACCCCAAGAATGAAGATTATTTGTTAGTTCGTTTGATGGATAAACATGCGATTTTAAACCCAATGGAAAAACTTCGTTCAGTGTATCCAAACGTTTTACACCTTGAGAAACCTGGCATGTTAATTGGGGTAGAGCAGGAAATGGCGCAAGCA
This sequence comes from Vibrio sp. Vb1127, assembly GCF_033338735.1. Taxonomy (NCBI): domain Bacteria; kingdom Pseudomonadati; phylum Pseudomonadota; class Gammaproteobacteria; order Vibrionales; family Vibrionaceae; genus Vibrio; species Vibrio sp. Vb1127. The sequence goes on from NZ_JAWOTF010000007.1 coordinate 241,173, forward strand.
AAGTTGGCGCGAAGCGAAATTGATATGTTCCGAGATTTTTTTATTGAGGCGCAAGATAGCCAGTTGTCTAAAGAGCAAGAGCAAGCTGTTACTGACATTATTAAGCAATTATCACAGCAATAGGGACCAAAGATGAAACCAATTAAACTAACCATGCAAGCCTTTGGTCCGTTTGCAAAAACTGAAATCATTCATTTTGAGAAGCTTGGCAGTAACCCTCTATTTTTGATTAATGGTCCTACAGGTTCCGGTAAAACGTCGATCTTAGATGCCATTTGCTTCGCCCTTTATGGTGAAACCACAGGTAATGAGCGACAAGGTATTCAGATGCGGTGTGACTTATCCGCGCAAGACTTACCAACCGAAGTAGTTCTCGAATTTTCGTTACACGGCAAACAATACCGAGTTGTTCGATCCCCTGAGCAGGAAGCGCCCAAGGCCCGTGGTGAAGGGATGACGATTAAAAAGCACACTGCGGCTCTTTATGAACTCGGTGAGACTGAAACGCTTATCACCAGCAAGACGACTCAGGTTAAAACTGAAGTTAGCAATATTATTGGCTTGAATGAAACTCAATTTCGTCAAGTTATGGTGTTGCCTCAAGGAAAATTCCGAGAACTGTTGCTTGCTAGCTCTAAAGAGCGTGAAGAAATTTTTGGCCAGCTCTTTCAAACTGACATATATAAAAAAATTGAGTACGCGCTCAAAGATAAAGCGAGTGCAATTAGTAAAGCGAAAGGCGAATTTGATAATCAAATTCGAGGTGCTTTACAAGTTGCAGAAGCGAGTTCTGAACAAGAACTATTACAACAACTGGAACAAGTAACTAAGCAATTAGAGTCTGATAAAAAGAATGAGCAAGCAGCGTTAGATAAGCTCAATACTGCTAAATCTGAATTGCAAAAAGCGGAAACCTTGAATGGAGAGTTTTCGAAACGAGAGCAAGCAGAAAGCGCACTCAAGCTGCATCTAGAACACGCAGATTCGATAAAAGCTCGTCAACAGCAATTAGAAAACGCTAAAAATGCCAATAAGATAGAGTTGCCCTACATCTCATTACAAAATGCAAAAGCTCAAACGCAAGAGCTTAGGCAAAAAATCGTAGCTTTGGAAGAGAGTCTCGAAAAAGCTAATGTCGTTGCGAGAGAACAAGAAAACTTGCAGCAAAGTGCAAAAGAGGCAGCGGCAAAGGTCCCGCAGTTAACGCAACTGCAGTATCAGCTTGAAAGTATGAAAAACAAGTTGGTCGAGAAAGACAATTTGGAAAGTAAAATAACGGCGGGTTATCAACAAAAACAACAATTTGAAGCAACGTTAAAACAGTACATAGAACTAAAAGATAAGTTAACGTTACAGGCCCAGCAGGGACAGAAGGAGCTAGAGAAAGCACGAGTTGATGTTGCGCTTATTGGCAGCATCGATGCGGAAATAAAACAAAAACAACGGCTGTTACAGGATCTACAAAAGCTGCATGATCTTACTTTAGAGCTCTCTAAACTCAATGCGCTAACTGTAGGCAAGCAGCAGTCACTACACGAAGCCAGTCAGCGCTATATGCAGCGTCAACAAGCCGCTGATACGATAGAGCTTAAGTGGCACAACGCTCAAGCGGCAGTATTAGCGCAGCGACTAAAAGCAGGTGAAGCATGCCCGGTGTGTGGTAGCGAAACGCATCCTAACCCCGCAACGTTTGTTGAAGAAGCCGTTACAAAAGAGCAAGTTCAGGCGGCTAGAGCTAAAGAGCGAGAAGCTCAAACCTTGTTGAACCAACTAAGCAATCAGCTAGAACAACATAACGTTGTCATTAGTCAGTATCAGAATCAGTGTAACCAGTTGAAAGAGGAGTTGGGTGAGTATGCTACATCTGAGATCTCGACGGTTCAAAATGATTTGCAAGCGATCAATGCTCAACTCCTACGTCTACAAGCTATTGATATTGAAAAGCTAGAAAAGAACGTTGAACAGCTTAATCAACGCTGCGTCGTGGGTGAAAATAAAATTCATGAGCTGCAGAATAAAATGGCGGCAAATGAATCAACCGTTAAAGCGAACCAAGAACAATTGGCTCAATTACAAGCTTCTATTGACCCAAAATACAGTTCCGCTGACTTGCTTGAACGTGAAATTTTGCTGACAAAAGAGCAAATTCTGAGTTTGAACACAGGCTTAGAAAAGGCGCAAACCGCTTTACAGCAAGCGATATTGGAGAAATCAAATGCGGAAAGTCACTTAGCGACGAACAAGCAGTGGTTATCTGAGTCAGAGCAAAAACTTAGCCAAGCAGAATTAGCGTGGAATGAGGCACTACAGGCGAGTAAATTTGAGGATGAAAGCCATTATCTAAGTAGTCGAGTGGGAGATGATGAACTTCAAGCCTGGCAGCAAGAAATAGACAGCTTCAAACAGGCACAAACCAAGCTTGAGCAAACACTACATGATTTAAATCATGCATTGAAAGATCTTGAAAGGCCTAATTTAGAGTCGTTTAACGATAGGTTAACCACTCTGCAGGCGCAATATATTGAAGTAAGGAATCAACTTGATACCACACGCTCAATATTTGAACGTCTTGAAAAGGTTCGTAAAGATATTGCCGTGTTGCATGAGAAAAATAGTAAGTTAGAAGAAGAATACAAAGTCTTTGGTACGTTGTACGACGTTGCTAGCGGTAAAACAGGCAGCAGGGTTAGCCTACATCGCTTTGTTCTTGGTGTACTGTTGGATGATGTGCTGATTCAGGCCTCTCAACGCTTAAGCCTTATGAGTAAAGGGCGCTATATTCTTGCTCGAAAAACAGAGGGCTTCAAAGGCGCTGCGGGTCGCGGCTTAGATTTAATGGTTGAAGATGGCTACACAGGAAAAACGCGTGATGTTGCGACACTTTCCGGCGGTGAATCATTTATGGCAGCGCTTGCTCTGGCACTTGGTTTGTCGGATGTTGTGCAATCCTATAGTGGCGGTATCCGTTTAGACACTTTATTTATTGATGAGGGCTTCGGTAGTTTAGACCCAGAGTCTTTAGATCTTGCTATTCAAACGCTAGTGGACCTGCAACAGACTGGGCGCATGATCGGTGTTATTTCTCACGTTTCTGAGCTGAAAGAGCAAATGGCGCAGAGGATTGATGTTGAACCATCAAGACTTGGTTCAACGGTGTCGATTAAATCTCAATGTCGCTTCGCTGTCTAATTCAGTGATTACTGTTAGATCAAAAAGCCCCTATTGTTAGGGGCTTTCTGACTAAGTCGCTACTGTTCGCAAAAGTGGCCTTCTTTTGGCGATTGGGTAATCGCATATTCGCCATCGAGGTTGCGATAAACAATCGTGTTCCAAACAGAGCCATCATCCAATTCAAACTCAATAGCATAGTTGACGCCGCTAACGATTTGCGCGTGAACATTCAGTATTTGTTTAAACGACGCTATTGTGTCCATTTTCTTTAAAACAAAGGCCATTGCCTTTTGTGCATCAGGGGTCGCGTTAAACTCATTCCACCCACCTGGCATGTTTCCTTGTGCATTACATACATCTGCCGAGGTCGTTAATTGTGTCGTTTCGCTCGGTTTTTCCTGCTGACAACCTGCAAGTAACACCAAAAGTGCACAAACTGACACTGTTTTTAATTTCATAACAATAACCTCTGTCTATAACGCAACGTATTATAGGAGGGTGATATGCCTACGAATGTCTATGTTGTGCAAAGTTTCTATATGCATAGGGTTAAATGCTGACAAAATGTACAAGCATGGTCAGCTTGTAAGTCAAAAATAGAGCAATCTTGTTATCGATTTGCTGAGATGACGAGGTTTCGGTGTTCAGCGCGCTATTGATGAAGAATTGTGATGTGTACCTATGAAGGTGATGGTGCGGCTTAGTGATCGATTTGTTATCTTCTAGAGTAAAATCAATCACTAATTAAAATTTAGGTGTTGTATGAAATCGATAAAAATATTTTTACTTTTGTCACTTGCAACTTTATTTGGTTGTACCTCAAAGCCGGATGGGGTGGAACCCGTCAATAATTTCGATTTAGAGCCATATCTAGGTAAGTGGTACGAAATTGCACGCCTAGACCATTCATTTGAGCGAGGCTTATCCAACGTTACCGCTGAGTATCAGGTTCGCGAGGATGGTGGGGTTAAGGTGATAAACCGTGGATATTCCGAAGAAGAGCGACAGTGGTCAGAAGCTGAAGGCAAAGCTTATTTTGTTGAAGATAAAACGGTTGGACACTTAAAGGTTTCCTTTTTTGGGCCAATATACTCTTCTTACATTGTTTTTGAGCTAGGTGAAAACTATGACTATGCGTTTGTTTCCGGTTACAACCACGACTATTTGTGGCTATTGTCTAGAACGCCTAACGTTGATGAGAAAGTAGTGGAGCGCTTTAAGTACGTTGCTAAAGAGAAAGGTTTCGCTATCGACGAGCTCATTTTTGTTGAACAAGAGAAACAACGGCAGCTTTAAGTTCATCAGCGTGGCTGAAAAAGCGGACAGAGGGGAAGCTTCCTAATTAAAGCTCAGTTTGTCATTTCGCTTAACAGCAATTTGTTACGGCGTAACTTAATGTGGTCAAAATGGATATAGCCCCATCATTTGTGATTACTCGTGATGGGGCTTATATAAATTTGAGTGAGCGTCGAAAGGTTGCTCTATCAACAAACGGTTATGGTTTACTTAATCAAACGAACGATCAGGGAACCTGGTGCTCGAATAGATTCAACATTGTGGCTAAGTACTGTGCCGCTTGTTGGGGCGGTGTAGCGTTTAATCTCAGCGCCAAAGCTGTCGTATTGAATCGCAAGAAGTTGACCTTGCTCGACAAAATCCATCAAACTGACATGAGGCAGTACAAAGCCGCCGTGTGTCGCTTTCACACTGATGATTTCGTTTCCTTCCAAGCATGACGTAATAGGGTCCATATCACCTTCAACAATGTTATGCTTTTTCAGCACATTAAAAATGCCTGTTACAGTTCGACTGATAAGTTCTTGCTCGGTGTATCGCCCCATACCTACTTCAACAGTAATGCTTGGGACACCATGGTTATTCCAGACCGTTTCAAGGACGCCAGCATCTCCAGGATCATTTAAAATCGCATCAGGATTAATGAGGCGAGCCATTTCTAATGATTGCTCGATTCGGAAATCTGCAAACACGTAAAGTGGATAGGCAGCACCACTGGTTTGAGTGTGAACGTCAATGGCTAAATCAGCATTTGGCTTGAGCAAATCATTCCACAATGCATATAAGTAACGTTGGGCCTCATTGCCGTTTTGGTCACCAGGAAAAAAGCGGTTTAAGTTTGCAGGAGACGCATCAGGGTCTGCGGAATAGAAATCGCGGCTGTGGTTTAGCATACCAGGCATGTTAATGGTTGGAACAATAGTGACAGTACCAGCGACTTCAGTGCCGATGAGCTCTCGAGCAGTTTTCTGCGCTGCTAACACACCATTGTACTCATCACCATGAACCCCTGCGGTAATCATGATCTTCTTGCCAGGTTTTTCACCTTTGAACACTAGCACAGGTAGGTGTTGCCACTGAGAGAGAGCATTCGTTGCGATGCGAAACCAAAACTTATGCTCGCCCGAATTTAGGTCTGCTACATTGAGAGATTGAATCACTTGATGACCTTGAATCACGTCATCGAGAAATTGTGTTGCCATTAAAGTTACCACTCCAAAACCATAAGCTAATCTAAAACCTTAGCGTCGTCATACCATGAATATTAATAAGGCGAGAACATGTCTCGCCTTAATTACCAATTGGCTTCGTTTTACGCAAAACCCATAATATGAGCTGCGATAACGACGATACTTGATAGGGTAAAGAGTAATAGAATAAATCGCCAGCAGAATTTTGCCCAGTCACCCCAGTCGATACGGCAGACACCAAGCGTTGCCATGAGAGATGCCGAAGTAGGGACGATAACGTTAGTAAAGCCATCGCCAAGTTGGAATGACAAAACTGCCACTTGGCGCGTAACTCCTGCAATGTCTGCCAGAGGGGCCAGTAGAGGCATCGTTAGTGCCGCTTGTCCAGAGCCCGAAGTGACGAAGAAGTTGAAGATAGATTGGAATACATACATTAACCATGCCGCAGCCACGTCAGGAAGCCCGCTAATCACGCCGCCAGCACTGTTTAGAATTGAGTTCAGTACACTCGCTTCATCAGTTGTACCACCACCAAGGATCAACAATACACCTTTTGCACAACCCACTAACAGGGCAGGTGCAAGCATAATAGCTGCACCTTCTTTAAATGCATCAGCTGCGCAGTTTAGCGTCATACCGTTCAGGCGAAAAATCGTACCGATGATCGCGACAACAAAGCCCATAGTGAAAAATTGAGACGCGATTTCTGGGATGTACCATGCGTTAGCGACTACGCCCCAAACGACCCACACCGTGGTCGCAATAACTGTAAAGATAACGAGTGTGTCACCTAGGTTCCAACGAGAATCTTGATTGCCAAGCTCTTGCTGACGGAAATACTGGTCTGTGCGATGGCTGTAAGAAAGTTTAGGATTTGACTTCACGCGAGCGGCGTAGATCATGGTGAAGGCGATACCGATTAACGTAAAGCCAGCCCATAACCCCATGCGCACTGTCATGCCGGATAAAACAGGTACTCCCGCAATGCCTTGCGCAATAGCGACGGAGAAAGGGTTCATCCAAGAAGTAGCAAAGCCAATTTGAGTCGCAACATAGGTAACCATTACCGTAGTGATACCATCATAACCAAGGCGAACCATAAGCGGCGCGATAATAATCGCAAACGCTACGGCTTCTTCACCCATACCAAATACCGCACCGCCTAGCGAGAACAGCAAAAATAGCACTGGAATGAATAGCGCTTCGTTACCTTTGGTCTTATCGATAAGGCGCAGGATACCGTTATCGATTGTGCCTGTGCGCATTACAACGCCGAAAGCACCGCCGATAACCAACATGAACATAATCACGCCGATTGCGCTGCCCCATTTAGAGCCAGAAACTAGCCCTTCGAAAGGGAAGTTCATCAGACCAATGCCACCACCAGAAGCAAACAGGCCAACCTTGTTGTAAACCAGTTCACCGTTTTCGTCGGTTGCATAAGAGAAAGAAGAAGGATCGATAACTGTGCGAGTTTTTTCTGCACCGTCTACCATGTAGGTCACCTGTTGGCTATCAAAATGACCAGCAGGAATTAAGTAGGTAAGAATCGCAGCAAGAATACCAACAATGAAGATCAAAATGAGGGTATCTGGCATCTGCCACGACTTAGGGGTAGCAACCGAGTCTGCTGGTTGCGCATGTGTGTGAGACATAACTTACTTCACGTCAAATTCAATAAAGCATGAAATATCGATAAAATAGAATAAAAAGTCAATATTAATGCTTATGTTGAACTATAAATTCATCAAATATTTGAAGTGAAGTTAATTTGATTGTTTTGTGGTCGAATGTTGGGTTAATGTTTCAATATGCGTTGAGTTTGGATGATTCACGAGCTTTCATAGTACATCTACAGGTGATCTAATCACTTGATTTCTGTCTGTTCTGCATAAAAAGCAGCGACATCACGAAGGTCTTCATCATTTAACATTTTTAACTGTGCTGCCATCATTTCTGCAAGTGGCCCTTTACGCTCACCGGCTTGATAAGATTTCATTGCATTGTAAAGGTACTGAGCATTTTGACCAGCAAGGCTTGGATAGGTGTTGTTCGTTGCGATGCCTGTAACACCGTGACAATAGACACAGCTAGGTGATTTGATTTTACCTTTATCAGCATCACCAAACGGCTCGGCATGGATAGCGGAAGAGAAAATAAAAGAGATTAGAAGTACAAATCTGAGCATGGAGGTTATCTATTCGCTAAAAATCATGCCGATACAATAAAGCTTCCCCTTAGGGGAAGCTCAATGATCAAAATCAAATTAAAGTAGAGATTTTATACTTGATAAGAAAGTGTCGATGTCTTTCGCTGAAATATCTTTATGAGTTACAAAACGAATTGGATTTCCAGGGGTTATCGTGATGTTTTGTTCCTTTAGTTTCGCAGCGATACTTACTATGTCCACTTGAGGAGCAAGCTTCGCGAACACGATGTTCGTTTGAACAAATTCAGGGTTGACTGAAAAACCAGGCAGTTCTGCTAAACCTTCCGCTAAGGTTTTTGCGTTGATGTGATCTTGTTTTAGCTGTTCCACTTGTTCGGTAAGGGCAAGTTTGCCTGCTGCGGCAAGAATACCCGCTTGACGCATACCACCGCCGACCATCTTTCTTAAGCGACGTGCTTTTGCGATGTAGTCTTTGCTACCAAGCAGTAGCGAGCCAACAGGGGCAGCCAGACCTTTCGACAGACAGATCGTCATTGAATCAAAGTACTGACCGATCTCTTTTACCGGAACATCAAGTGCAACGGCTGCGTTAAAAACGCGAGCGCCATCTAGATGCATCTGCAAGTTATGTTTATTCACGAAGTCACGTGCTTCTGCTAAGTAAGACAGAGGTAGTACTTTACCATTAATTGTGTTTTCTAAGCTGAGAAGCTTAGTGCGAGCAAAGTGACAATCATCTGGTTTAATCGCAGCAGCCAGTTTATCAAATGGTAGCGTGCCATCTGGGTTATTTTCGACTGGTTGAGGTTGAATTGATCCCAAAACCGCCGCGCCACCAGCTTCGTATTTGTAGTTATGTGCTTGTTGCCCACATAGATATTCATCTCCCCGCTCGCAATGCGCCATTAAACCGAGCAGATTGGCTTGAGTGCCTGAAGTGGTAAACAAAGCTGCTTCGAAACCAGCAAGCTGCGCAGCAAATTTTTCAAGCTCATTGACCGTAGGGTCATCACCATAAACATCATCCCCAACGGGGGCCTTAAACATGGCTTCTCGCATGGCTTGGGTGGGCTGTGTAACGGTATCTGATCGAAAATCCATGAATGTCTCCTTGGTCAAAGTCCTAAATATATCCGCAAAGGCGCGCTTTGCTTAAGCAAGCGATCGTTTTGGCATCGGTGATCGTGCCATCGACAATCTTTTCTTCGAGTTGCTTGATTGACAAGGTGACGACCTCAATCACTTCGTCTTCATCGCACTCGTAACGGTTTGTTTTGTTGAGCTTTTCGGCAACAAATAGATACTGTATCTCATCACAAAATCCGGCAAGAGGGGTGACTTGGCCGAGAGACGTGAATTTCTCTGCACTAAACCCAGTTTCTTCCTCTAACTCTCTTTTGGCGCAGCAGAGTGGCTCTTCGTTGCCTTCTCTGGTACCAGCAGGAAGTTCCAATAGCCATTTATTAAGTGAAGGCCGAAATTGGTGGACAAGGACAATGTGACCCTCCGCTGTAATAGGGAGAATCACCGCAGCACCCGGATGATGGATTGTGGTGTGCGTAATTGCCTGTCCTGTAGGAAGCACAACGTCTTCTTCAATCAGAGAAATTTGCTTCCATTTATGAATTATCTTGCTCATGCAGTTATAAACCCTAGCTGTTACCGCATTTTTGACGTTTTTCGACATTAACCACAAATGGTGGGAAACAAAAGCAAAAAATACTGCAACACGACGAAAGCGTTTGCACTTTAAGTGAGCAATGTCTCATAAATGGAAACTTTGATTGCTTCGTCAAGAAGGGGAAAAGCATCTGCTATAAGGGGAATTCGACAAAATACATTTGTAACAAAGTTATAACAAGTGTATAAAAATGTTAACGCAATACCACTTCAGCAGCCGGAGAACGTATGACACAAACCTTATTTACCTCAAATGCCGAAAAAGCGCTTCTCTCAGAACGCATCAATAAATTGGCGAAAGCGTTAACGGATGGCGTTTATGAGCGTGAACATACGATCAAGCTCTGCCTTCTTGCTGCACTTGCTGGTGAAAGTGTTTTTCTTTTAGGTCCCCCTGGTATTGCAAAAAGCTTAATTGCCAAACGACTCATCCAAGCGTTCGATAACAGCAGTTACTTCGAATACCTGATGACGCGCTTCTCAACCCCTGAAGAGGTGTTTGGGCCACTGAGTATCCAAGAGCTAAAAGACAACGGCCGTTATGTTCGCTTAACTAAAGGGTATTTGCCAACTGCACAAGTCGTATTTTTGGATGAAATCTGGAAGGCGGGCCCTGCAATTCTTAATACATTGCTGACAGTGGTTAATGAGAAAACATTCAAAAATGGCAGCGATATCGAGCGTGTGCCAATGCGCTTGTTGGTATCGGCTTCCAATGAATTACCCGATGAAGATAGTGGATTGGATGCGCTCTACGACCGCATGTTGGTGCGTGTGTTTGTGAATCGAATTCAGAATAAACAAAACTTTAAGTCGATGTTGACTGTGGGCACATCGCAAGAGGCACAAGTACCAGAAGGCCTAGCGATAACTGATGAAGAATATCATCAATGGCAACAACAGCTCGACAAATTGACGTTAACCGACAATGCATTCGAAAAGCTTTTCCAGCTTAAAACGATGTTAGAAAGCAAAGTTGAAGCTCAGTTTGGTGATGTGGCCAATACCGATATGTATGTCTCTGACCGCCGCTGGAAGAAAGCCGTGAAGTTGTTAAAAGCGAGCGCGTTTTTTAATGGTCGCGATGAAATAAATCCGCTTGACCTTTTACTGCTGCAAGATTGTTTATGGAACAGTCCTGAATCGCGAGATGTGGTACGTGAAGTGGTTCAAGAGTTCGCCTTAAAACATGCATTTGATCAACAAGACGCGGAGCAGGAAATCGAGTACTGCCGTGAGTCTTTGGTTGATGTCCAACATGAACTAGAAGATGCCTACCGCATGACGTTAACGTCTGAAGCGGCCACGGGTATTTTGCGTAAAGAAACCATGCGCTTTGATACCTCTAAAGCCAAGATGTACAAAGTTGGCGCAGCCGTTAACTTAGTTAAATTGGTTGTCTTGCAAAGCAACATGTCGGTTTCAGAATCAGAAAAAGGTGATAGCCGCTGGGTTTATGTACCCAAAGATGAGTTAGATCGAGTCATTAAAGAGGGAAGCGGTGATGTGTATGGTTACGTCAATCAAAACACCAACATGTGCCGTTTACGATTTGATGTTGACGCGGCGAATAACCTAGTTATCCGTGATATCGCGAACCGAGGCATTTTGGTTAGCCTAGTGACTCAAGAGGGCTTGGATGTAGAGCTTTACCAAAAGTGGTTAACGCAGAGCGAAAAAGCCGTAAATCAGCTTAGTGAGGCAGAACACCATATGCGCAAGGTGAAAGCGAACTTTCATGATGCGCTTCCGCATAGCTTTGTTGATCCTGAACTACCCCGCCTTATGGAGTCGAGTCTACAACAGGTCAGTCAGAGACTTGAATCAATCCAAGCAGAAAGTGAAAAAGTTATCCAACGCTTTAAAAACTTAAATCAGTTTTTCTCATAAGGAGACGACATGCTAGGTGCAGACGGACTTAACCTCGCGCTGATGGTGGCCGACTCCGGCATCATCGATAGCGCAGTTAATGATTTGATGGCTCGTTCACAAGTCATGATGATGGCAGAAAACCGAGGTGTTAAATCTTCGGTCAAAGGTCACTTGTTAAAGTGGCGAGGCAGCGTCAAAAAACGGATCACCAAGGTATGTGAGACAGAGCGTTTCCAACAAGAGCTGTCTTTATATCAAGAGGTTATTCATTGGGATGAAGAGGCGTTTTTTGAAAACATCGAAGATGTGATTAAAAAGCTGGAATGGCACTCTGCGTTTTACATGCAAGCTCGCCGAATGATGGAAAAGAACAAAGGGATGAATAACCCTATGTTCCCTCATTACTTTTGTGATCAATGGTACAAAAGCCTCACCGATGCTATAAAACAAGCGCAAGTAAGCGAGCTTGAAGCCAATAAAGAAAAGGTGCTGAATGACCTGTATCAACGTATGGAAACCATGCGTAATATGGATAAAGTCACGGAGTCGGGTGACGCTGAAAGTGTAGGGCGCCTGTGGGATATGGCATCTGCCAAGTTGAGTAAAATAGACTTAACGGTGATGAAACGCCATGCTGAGTTTCTGAAGAAGCACCAAGGCTTGCAAGAAATTGCGGAGCAACTCGGTCGTATGGCGGGGCAAGTAAATGATCCTGAACTAAATCGTGCGCCCACTGAAGAACTTCAATTGGTCGAAGAGAAAAGTGATGAGGCGACGGATGATATTGTCGGTATTCACGAAAGCGATGATCTAAATAAGCTACTTCCCAACGAAACGATGTTTTTGGCGTATCCTGAACTTGAAGTTGTGTTCTATAAACACTTAGTTGATAAACGGCTCATGAACTATCGTACACAAGGCAAATCGCGCACGTTACGTAAAGTTAAAGCTCACCGACCTGACCATAAAGCGGTAGATATCGAAAAAGGCCCCTTCATTGTTTGTGTGGACGCGTCCGGTTCCATGAGTGGCTTTCCTGAGCAATGCGCCAAAGCCATGGCTTATGCTCTGATGCAAATCGCACTAGCGGAGCAACGTGATTGCTATGTCATTATTTTTTCTACGGAACACATTACCTACGAACTAACCAAACAAGATGGTCTGCGCGAGGCGGCGGACTTTCTAACTTATAGCTTCCATGGTGGTACAGACTTAGAGCCAACTTTGATTAAATCTATCGACTTGATGAGCGGTGATAAATATAAAAACGCAGACATGGTAGTCATTTCCGACTTTATCGCGCCAAAACAACAAGACGAGTTACTGGCCAAAGTGGATGCGCTCAAAGCGAAGAAAAACCGTTTTCACGCGATTAGCTTATCGAAATACGGAAATCCTGCATTAATGTCGATGTTTGATCACACTTGGTCTTATCACCCTAATGTTGTGGGAAGATTGCTAAAAAGGGTCAGCAACTATTAAACGCCTTAATGTTTCATGGGACAAAACGAACTGAAAGCGAGATTTATATTGCTTCGTTTTAAGCCAATAAGATCGAACTTTGGTCGAATTGACTTAAAAGAAATCAAACGAACAGAAAATGAAATGTTTTTGTTTGACTATCTTCTCTCAATCCGTAAAGTAGCCACCAACGCAACGGGGTAGAGCCCTGAAGCGTAATAAAAAGGCGCCTTGGCAGAGTGGCTATGCAGCGGATTGCAAATCCGTGGACCTCGGTTCGACTCCGGGAGGCGCCTCCA